>NZ_CP087106.1:1500000-1735000 GCF_028583545.1 Methylobacterium sp. NMS14P
AGGTGGGACATTGTGAGCGGGACAGTGGCGACCTGGAACTGCGACGCCGGCCCCTCCGGCCGGGGGATCGCCGCGGCCCCACCGGGCCGGCCTGGCCGGCCGCCCGGCGGATCCTGGAACCTCGCGGCGTTCGAGCGCCACCGCGCCGCCTATCTCGCGCGCGCGCGCCGCATCCTCGGCTGCCCGGCCCAGGCGGAGGACGTGGTCCAGGACGTGCTGCTCCGGCTGATCGCCGATCCGCCCCCGGCCGTGACCGCGATCCAGGCCGCCTATGTCGGGCGGATGGTGCGCAACCTCGCCCTCGACCGCGCGCGGCGGCAGGGCTTCGAGCGGCGCCTGTTCACCGGCCTCGACGCCGCCCCGGACCCGGCCGATCCCGGCACGGGGACGCCCGAGGCGGCCGCGGCGTCGCGGGAATCCCTGCGGCAGGTGGAGGCCGCGGTGGCCGAGCTGCCGGAGCCGGTGCGCACGGCCTTCCAGCTCCACCGGGTCGAGGGCGTGCCGCAGATCGAGATCGCGGCCCGGCTCGGGGTCTCACGCGCCCTAGTGTGCGGTCTCGTGCGCCGCGGCCACCTGCACTGCCTCGCGGCCCTCGACCGGCGCTGCGCCGCCTGCCCGGCGCGCGGCGAGGCCCCAGGCCAGCAGCAGCCCCAGGCCGAGCCCGTCGGCCAGGAACTCGGCCGCGACCCGGCTGGCGAGCACCCCCGGGTAGCCGAGGAGCGGCGGCAGGATCAGGAGCGGCGGGATCAGCGCCAGCCCCTGCGCCGCCAGCGACACGGCGGCGGCCCGGCGCGGCGCGCCGATCGCCTGGAACAGGGTCGCGGCCGTGAGCTGTAGGCCCACCGGCATGAAGGCGACGGCGAAGAGCGCGGTGGCGCGCGCGCCCGCGCGGGCGGTCCCGGGATCCTGCGCGAACAGGCCCGCGAGGGGCTCGGCGCAGGCGATCATCAGGCCGCCGACGACGAGCCCGTAGGCGAGGGCGGCGGCGAGCACGAAGGCGAGGGCGCGGTGCAGCCGGTCCCGCCGGCCGGCGCCGGCGGCGTGGCCGAGCACCGCCTGGGCACCCGCCATCGTCCCGAGGAGCGGCAGCGCCGCCACCAGGGTCAGGCGCAGGGCGATGCCCTGCGCGGCGACCGCGGCGTCGCCGTAGGGCGCGGCCGCCTCCACGAACAGCGCCATCGCGAAGGCCGCGAGCAGGCTGGAGCCGGTGGCGGGCAGCGCGAGCGTCAGGGCCTCGGCGAGGGTGCCGCGCCCGATCCGGCCGCCGGGCCACCGGAACGACACCCGGTCCGGCCCCCGCGCCCGGGCGAAATGCAGGCCGTAGGCGGCCGCGCCCGCGAGCTGCGCGCCGATCGCCGCCCAGCCGGCGCCGACGGTGCCGAGGCCGCAGACCCGGATCAGCACCGCGTCGAGCAGGATGTTGAGGCCGAAGCTGCCGACCATGACGGCGCCGCTGAGGCGCGCGTGGCCCTGGCCGCGCACGACGAAGCCGCCGACGATCATCACCAGCATCAGGGCCGTGCCGATTGTGGCCAGCGCCGTGTAGGGCGCGGCCTCCGCGGCGAGGGCGGCGTCGGCGCCGAGGAGGCGCAGCCAGAACGGCGTGTCGGCCACGATCGCGGCCGTCACGGCGAGCCCCGCCGGCAGGCTCAGCCAGAAGCCCAGGCCGGCGGCGGCCGCGGCCCGGTCGCGGTCCCCCGACCCGAGGGCGCGGGAGACCTGCGAGGCCGCCGCGATCCCGGCCCCGTACCCGAGCGCCGCGACCAGCAGCGTCACCGGGTACGCCAGGGCGATGGTAGCGATCGCGGCGGCGCCGAGATCGGCCACGAACCACGCGTTGACCAGCATCTGCAGCGCGTGCGCCGAGATGCCGAGGATCGCCGGCCCGGACAGCCGCAGGACCAGGGCGACGACCCGATCCTGGTCGAGATCGACCGGCCGCCTCACGGGATCGCGGCGGCCGAGCGGATCGCCGCGCGGGCAGCCCGCTCCTCGGCGAGGATCGTCTGCGCGATGGCGCCGGCCCGCACGGGCAGGATCGACAGCAGCGTCTCGGTCAGCCCGTGGGTCGGCTCGCTGAACCCCTGGAGATGCAGGCTCACCCGGGACTCGGCGCGCTCCAGCGGCAGGCGGTAATGCCGGTCCGCGGCGTCGCCGGCGAGGAACGGCCGCACGGGCTCGAGGATCGCCGGAAGGGCGGCGCGCTGGTAACCGGTGGCGCAGATCACGGCCGCGTAGCTCTGCCGCTCCGCGGTGCCGTCGACGTCGTCGCGCAGGGTCGCGCGCAGGCCGCCCGCTTCCGGCTCCAGCGCCTCCACCCGGGTGCTGCGCCGCAGCCGGTAGCGGGTCACCCCGCTCACCGTCTGCTCGTAGAGCGTGGCGTAGAAGTCCTGGATCAGGTCGGCGTCGACCACCGCGTAGTTGGTGGCGCGGTGGGCGGCGATCAGCTCCGCCCGCACCGGCGCCGCGGCGCCGTGGATCCGGTCGACGGAGGCGGGGTCGAAGATCTCGTTCACGAACGGGCTGTCGTCGGCGGGCTTCAGGGCGGGCCCGCGGATCGCGAGATCGACGAGCGCCCGCGGGTAGCGCGCGCCGAGATCGGTGACGATCTCCACGGCGCTCTGGCCGCCGCCCACCACCAGGATGTGGGGCTCCGGCCCGTCCAGGCGCGGCGCCCCGAGGGCCTGCGCGATCCCCGGCAAGTACCAGGAGGAGTGGATCAGCCGCCGGTCCCGCGCGTGGGCCGCGAGCGGGGCGGGGATCGCCGGGTCGCCGCCGGCCGCGACGACGAGGTGACGGCAGCGGCGCAGGCGGCGCGATCCGGCCTCGTCCCGGGCCTCCACCACGAAGGCGGCGAGCCGACCGTCGCGGGTCTCCGGCCGCACGGCTTCCACGATCTCGCCGTACGCGACCACGTCCGAGAACTGGTCCGCCGCCCAGGCGAGATAGTCGTTGTACTCGACCCGCGACGGATTGAACGTCTTGAGGTTGAGGAAGGTGCTGAGCCGCCCCTTCACGTGCAGGTAGTTGAGAAAGCTGAACGGGCTCGTCGGGTCGCGCAGGGACACGAGGTCCTTCACGAAGCTGATCTGCATGTCGGCGCCGGGCAGCATCATCGCCCGGTGCCAGCCGAACCGGTCCTGCCGCTCGATGAACCGCAGGGACGGCCGCGGCGGCCCGTCGCCCATCGCGTCCCGGAGGGCGATGGCCAGCGACAGGTTGGCCGGGCCGAAGCCGATCCCGATGATGTCGTCGGTCGCGGGGTGATCCGTCATCGCTCGCATCTCGTTCGCTCGAAGGGCGGTCTAGGCCGGCACGGCGGGAGGCCGCGGCGCCGCGTCGGCGGCGGCCGCGCCCGGTACCCAGAGCCGGTCACGGACGAAGTGCTCGCGCGACAGGGCGACCAGGGCCGCGCGCTTGTGGGGGAAGTCGACGGTGGCGATCGTCGCGAAGCCGGAGGCGTGGAGGTTCCGGATCTGCTGAGCGTGATCGGCCCGCGGCTCGCCCACGATGCGCTGCGTGCGCGGCTCGTCGAGGAACAGGTAGTGCATCAGCGACGGCAGCCAGGCCGAGAGAGCGGGTCGCCCGCGCACGGACGCGTCGCCGATGGCCACGTGCCAGCCGCGGTCGTAGGGGCCGGATTCGTAGAGCGGCCCGAGGCGGCTCTCCCGCGCCCAGTACAGCTCGAAATAGCCGAAGGGCCTGCCGTCGAGGCAGCCGAACAGCGGCAGGGTGGCGGGATCGGCCTGGAGCTCGGCGATGTAGGCGGCGTGCGCCTCCAGGGTGCCCGTCTCCTGCCAGATCGCGGCGACCCGGGGGTCGTTCATCCAGGCCGAGAACAGGGCGACGTCGCCGGGCTCCGTCATCGTGCGGAAGCTCAGGCGCCGGTCGAGCCAGGGGATCGCCCGCGCGTAGACCGTGCCGGAGGGCGTCCCGGGCCGCAGCGGGTGGCGGCGACCGGCCGTGGCGGTGAACAGCTCGGGGAAGGGCGGCCGGGTGTTCGGGAGCCAGCGGGCGGCGCATTGCCAGAGGAGACCCGGCAGGATCTCGACCCCGTCGCCGACGGGCCGGGCCGCGCCGAGGTCGAGCAGCCGTCCGGACGTCACCGGATCGGCCGCGACGGCGATGCGCAGGACCCGCGTGTCCTGGGCCGTCAGAGCCTCGGCGCGCGCCAGGATCGCCGCCACGGCCGCGGCCGGCGCGACCGGCTCGGCGAGGCGGATGACCGGGGCCTCCCGGGCCCCCTCCAGGGTGAGGGGCACCCGCGCGATCACCTGCGCGGACACCTGCGCGGCTTCCTGTGCCCCGCCATCGTGGGTCCGTGCGGGGTGCGCCCCCGCGTCGCGCATCCGTGGGCTCGAAGCGTCCGTCATCCGTCCTCCGCGTGTCGCCGGCACCTCCGTATCGCCGGCACATCCCTGACGGATGGGGCCGCCCGGCGTTCAGGGGTTTCGTGCGGACGTCTTCCGCCGGCTCGGGCGCGCCGCCGTGAACGGCGCACCGTCTCAACCGTCACTCCGTCGAAGCCCGGAGCGGCGCAGGAGCGAGCGGATGGACAGGCACGGCCAGGAGGCGGGGGCGAGCACGGCCGCGGACACGGCTGCGGACACGGCTGCGGACACGGCTGCGGACACGGCTGCGAGCACAGGTTCGGGCACGGCCGGGGAAGCGGCCGCGGAATGGACCCTCGGTCCGGTCGTGGTGGCCTTCGACCGGGCCGGGCACGGCGCCTTCTGGCCGGCCGACCGGGCGCTGCCCGCCGGCTGGACACGGGCGCACGGCCCCTGCGGGATCGCGGCGGCGCGGGACTGGATCGCGGATCCGGCGCGGGTGCCCGAAGCCGCGTCCGCGCTCGCCCCCGACGCCGACCGCGAGAGCGTCCCGGCCCGGCTCGCCCGCCTCGCCGCCGCCGAGCCCGAGCGCCCGGCGGTGCTGTTCGGGACCCGGACCCTGACCCGGGGCGAGCTCGACGCCCGGGCCGGCGCCCTCGCGGTCGCGCTCGCGGCGCGCGGGATCGGGCGCGGCCACCGGGTCGCGGTGGCGCTGGAGCGCGCGCCGGAGATCATCGTGGCGCTGCTCGGGGTGCTGCGGGCCGGCGCGGCCTTCCTGCCCGTCGACCCCGCCTACCCGGCCGCCCGCGTCCACGGGATGCTGGCGGATGCCGGCATCGCGCAGTGCCTCACCACCCCCGCGATCGCCGCGCGCCTGGAGCTGCCCGCGGGCATCGCCCGGCTCGATCCCGCCGCGCTGGAGGCTGCCTCGGACGGCCCCGTTCCCGCCCTGCCGGAGCCGGGGGACGCCGCCTACCTGATCTACACGTCGGGCTCGACCGGGACGCCGAAGGGCGTGCTGGTGGAGCACGGGCCGCTGGCGATGCACTGCCGCACCACGGCCGAGGCCTACGCGATGGACGCGGAATCGCGCGAACTCCACGTCCTGTCCTTCGCGTTCGACGGCGCCCACGAGCGCTGGATGACGCCGCTCGTCGCCGGCGGCTGCATCGTGCTGCGCGGACCCGAGCTCTGGACCGCCGCCGAGACCCTGGCGCAGATCCGCCGCCACCGGGTGACCCATGCGGGCTTCCCCACGAGCTTCATCGGACAGCTCGCCGAATGGGCCGAGCGCCTGGGCGAGGCCCCCCCGGTCCAGGTCTACTCCTTCGGCGGCGAGGGGATGCCCCGGGAGACCTTCGCGCGGCTCGGCCGCGCCCTGAAGCCCCGGCTGCTGATCAACGGCTACGGCCCGACCGAGTGCGTGATCTCGCCCCTCGTCTGGGCAGTGCCGCCGGACGCGACCTTCGCCGAGCCCTACGCGCCGATCGGCGGCCCGGTCGGGGCGCGGGCGGCGTACGTGCTGGGGCCCGACCTCGGGCCGGTCGCGGACGGCGCGACCGGCGAGCTCTACATCGGCGGCGGCCTCGCCCGGGGCTACTGGGAGCGCCCGGCGCTCACCGCCGAGCGCTTCCTGCCGGACCCGTTCGCCGCGGGCGGCGGCCGGATGTACCGCACCGGCGACCGGGTCCGGCGGCGACCGGACGGAACCCTGGCCTTCGCGGGGCGGGCGGACGATCAGGTCAAGATCCGCGGCTACCGGATCGAGATCGGCGAGGTCGAGGCGGCCCTGCGCGCCCTGCCGGGGGTCGCGGAGGCCGCGATCCTGCGCCGGCAGGGTCCGGCCGGCGCCTATCTCGCGGGCTACGTCGTGCCGGCACGCGGACGCCGACCGGAGCCCGGACGCCTCCGTGCCGGCCTCGCCCGCACCCTGCCGGAGCCGATGGTGCCGGCGAGCCTGACGATCCTCGACCGGCTGCCGGTCACCGCCAGCGGCAAGGTCGACCGCAACGCCCTGCCGGATCCCGCCGCCGACGACCGGCGCGGGCGCCCGCCCGGGACCGCCACGGAGCGGCGCCTCGCCGGGATCTGGTCCGAGTGCCTGGGCTTCCCGGTCCGGGTGGCGGACCGGCGCTTCTTCGCGCTCGGCGGCGATTCCCTGTCGGCCCTGCGGCTGGTGGCGCGCCTGCGCCTCATCGCCCCGCGGGGCGGGATCGGCGTGGCGGATCTCCTGCGCGACCCGACCGTCGCGGAGCTGGCGGCCCGGATCGACGCCGGATCGGAGGCCGACGAGGAGGGCCTCGCGCCCGTGGTCCGGCTGTCCGCCGGCCGGCCGGGGAGCGGGCGGCCGCTGCTGGTGCTGTTCCCGGGGCTGCTCGTCAGCACCCGGGAGTACGAGCCCCTGGTGGCCCATCTCGGCCCCGACCAGGAGGCGCACGGCTTCCTGTGCGCCTCCCTGGTCGAGGCGGTCCGGCCCCTGCCGACCGTGGCCGAGCTCGCGGAGGCCTATGCCGAGCGGGTGCGCGACCTGATGCGCGGCCGCGCGGGGTCCTGCGTCTTCCTCGGCTGGTCCTGGGGCGGCGTGCTCGCCTACGAGACCGCCCGGCGGCTCGGCCCGCGCTTCCCCCTGGACTGGGTCGGCATGCTCGACGCCTGCGGCCTGGAGGCCAACTTCGCCCCGGGCGCCGGCCGGCCGATCGAGCCCGCGGAGCGGGCGGCACACGAGGCCCTCGTCGAGGCCTGGCTCGCGCGCGCGCCGATGCGCGCGCACTGGGAGGCCCTGCGCGCCCGCATGGACCCGGAGGCCGCGGTGCAGTTCCTGCGCTTCCTGGCCGCCGAGCCGCAGCCCCTGCCGGCCGACGGTCCCGAGGTCGGCAGCCGGGAGCGGATGCTCTGGACGCTCGTCGACCACGCGATCCAGTTCCGGGCCCTCCGCCTGGAGCCCGGCACGGTGCCGGTCCGCAGCTTCGTGGCGGCGGAGTCGCGGGCCCGCGGCCTGCCGGTGATCGACTGGGCGCCCCTCACCGACCGGCTCCTCGGGGTGGAGACCGTCCCCGAGACGGATCACCTCGACATCGTCCTGTCGCCGCACCTCCACGACCGGATCGCCGCGCTGACGGCGCCGCTCGCCGAGGCCCCCGCGCGGTCCCCCGCGCGAGCCCCCGCCTGGACGGCCGCCTGACATGCAGGAGCTCGAACCGACCTTCGACACCCTGCGCGACGCCCATGTGGCGGCGCTCACCGGCTCCCTGATCGACGGCCTCGAGCACGGCCCCGGCGGTGCCGGCTACGTCTGGTCGCGCAGCATCCCGGATCCGACCCTGAACTTCGCCTTCGGGGTGCGCCGTCCCGACCAGTTCGCCTGGGCGGGCGCGGCGGCCCTCGGGCGCGCCCGGGCGCCGGCCTTCCTGGCCCGGGACGACGGGGAGATCGCGCTGCTGCGCGCCCTGTTCGAGCCCGCGATCCTCTACCCGGCGAGCTGGATGGTGGCGCGGGGTCTTCCGGCGCCGGCTCCGCCCGGCAGCGCCGTCACCGTGCAGGCGACGCCCGCGCCGGGGCCGGATTTCGAGCGGGTCTTCGCCCACCTGTCCGACGCGCCGGCCGTGCGGACCCATCTGCGCCGCTACTACATCCCGGCGCTGCGAGCGGCCCGGGGCCGGCCCGGCCTCGCGGCGCTGCACCTCGTCCTGCGCGACGCCGCCGGGCCGGCGGCCTGCGCCAGCCTCTACCTGCGCGGCGAGACCGCGGGGCTGTACAATGTCAGCACGCGGGCCGACCGGCAGCGCCGCGGCCTCGGCACCGCCGTGACGGTCGCGGCCCTGCGCGAGGCGCGGGCGCGGGGGGCCGGCCAGGTCTTCCTGCAATGCCCGGCCGGGGGCAGGATCGAGGCGCTCTACGCCAGGGTGGGCTTCCGGACGGCCTGCGCGCCGACCCTGCTGTGCACGACCCCGCCCTGACCGGCACCCGCTCAGAACGGCTCCGCACCGTACCCGTAGGGCGTGACGCTGAGGACGAACCCGATCTCCGCCTCCGCGTCGCGCAGGACGAGCGCGCTGGCCGGACCGGTCACGACCTTGCCCCGGCCCTCGATCCGGGCCCCGTACCGGCCGCGGGACCCGAGGGCGGCCAGCGCCGCGAGGGCGCGCCGCGCCGCCCGCGCGCGGCGGACGCCGTTCTCGTCGAGCCAGACCGCCTCGTCGGCGGGCCAGACCCGCAGGGGCAGAGGCTTCCCGGCGCCGCGCGCGGGCGGCCGCGGGACCGCGGCGAGGCGCGCGCGGATCCTCACGGGCGGCCGATCCAGGCCGCGCGCAGGACCCGCAGGGGCGCGGCCGGAGCGGCCCTGCGGGTCCTGCGCGCGGGCGGGACCGCGTCGACCACCCCCATATCGGCCGCCACCGCGCGGGCGAGCGCCGCGGCCAGGGGCGCGTAATCGGCCAGATGCACGCCGTCCCGGTGGAGGCCCGCGCCGGCGAGGCCGCCGGTGCCGGATCGCCACGCCGCGAACGGGTCGATGAAGGCGTGGCCCCCCGCGGCGCAGAGCGCGGCCAGGCGATCCGAGAAGGCCGCGACGGCGTCGGGATCCCGGCCGGTCACCCCGGCACCGATCGGCGGGATCGCGGCGACGAAGACCTGCGCGGCCCAGGCCTCCAGGCGGCGCAGGATGCCCCCGACATCGGCCTCGAACCGGTCGATCACCCGGGCCCGCTCGGGATGCCGCCAGCGCTGGATGTCGTTGGTGCCGATGATCAGCACCGCGGCCGCGCAGCGGACGGGGACGCGCAGCGCCGCGAGCTGGCGACCGCAATCGGCCGCGGTGCTGCCGCCGACCGCGATGTTGATGCAGGGCCGGCCGCCGAGATCCGGCGCGCCGACGAACTCCGCGTGGGAATTGCCGGCGAGCAGCACGCTGTCGGGCGCGGCCGCCCGGAGCGCCGCGCGGATGCCGGGACGCCGCTCGGCGAAGCGATGCCCGACGATCCGCCCGTGCCGCCAGTGCCGGGCCGCGGTCTCGATCCAGTGGGCGCCCATGGCAGTCCTTGATCAGGCGTGAGGGATCGGCTGCTCCCGGACGGTCGGGACCGGGGACGACGGGCCGGCCCGCCGCCCGGATGCGGGCGCCACCCGGCCGCGCGCGGCCGAACGACTTGCCGCCGCGCGATGAAGCGCCGGAAACAATGGGAAAACACTTGGCGAAACACTTGACGATACGGCTCAATACATCGGACCGCCGTCACGTTCTATATGTGGGAAAAAATCACACGTCAATCGCGACACGGGCGCGATCGAGCCCAGGTGCTGGGCCGGACGCCTTCCGGCGGCCGCGCCGCCGCGCTACCTCGGGGATCGCGGGGCGCCGTCGGCCGCCCGGAAGCGTCGGGGAGCCAGGATGGCCAGCGAGATGATCAGGGACCGGGTCTTCATCGTCACGGGCGCGGGCTCGGGCCTCGGGGAGGCGGCGGCGCGGGGCCTCGCGGCGGCGGGAGCCCGGGTGGTCGTGGCCGACATCGCCCGGGAGGCCGGCACCCGGGTGGCGGCGGAGCTCGGGGCGCAGGCCCGCTTCGTCGAGACGGACGTCACCCGCGAGGCGGACGGCGCGGCGGCGGTCCGGACGGCGCTCAACGCGTTCGGGCACCTCCACGGGCTCGTGAACTGCGCCGGCATCGCGCCGGGGGAGAAGGTGGTCGGCCGCGACGGGCCGCACCGGCTCGAGACCTTCGCGCGGGCGGTCTCGGTCAACCTCGTCGGCACGTTCAACATGATCCGGCTGGCCGCCGACGCCATCGCCCGGGAGGCGCCGGACGGGGCGGGCGCCCGGGGCGTGATCGTGAACACCGCCTCGATCGCGGCCTTCGACGGCCAGATCGGGCAGGCCGCCTACGCGGCCTCGAAGGGCGGGGTGGTGTCCATGACCCTGCCGATCGCCCGGGAACTCGCCCGGCACGGCATCCGGGTGGTCACCATCGCGCCGGGCATCTTCGAGACGCCGATGATGGCGGGCCTGCCCCAGGACGTGCAGGACACGCTCGGCCAGAGCGTGCCGTTCCCGCCGCGCCTCGGCCGCCCGTCGGAATACGCCGACCTCGTCCGCCACATCTGCGAGAACCCGATGCTGAACGGCGAGACCGTCCGGCTCGACGGGGCGCTGCGGATGCCGCCGCGCTGACGGCTCAGCCGATCGACACGCTGGTCAACACCTCGGCGGCGCGGCGGACCTCGGCGGCGATCATCTCCTCGCTCGGGCCGTCGATCGGCATGTCCGACAGGATCGCCGCCACGTCGCGCTTCACGTCCTCGCGGATCTCCGGGTTCTCCTCGGAGAGCCGCCCGATCAGGACGCCGAGCACGATCTCCAGGGCGGACAGCTTGGCGTGCAGGCGGGTGAACTCGTCCAGCGGCTCGGGCTCGTGCGCGGTCATGACCGGCTCCATCGGAGAAATGTCCGCCGTCGCCCAGGGGCGCGCCGGAACGTCCGCGTGTCATACAGGGGCGCCGGCCCTCCGTCTCGCCGGGCCGTCGACCCCGCGTGGCCCGATGCTCGGCCCGGGGGCCAGGAGCCGAATTTTTTCCCGATCGCGGGCAACCGGATTTCCGGACCCGACGTTTCACGCATCCGCGAACGAACCCGCGAAGGGACACCCCGCCATGATCACCCGTCTCACCGCCGCAGCCGGCCTCCTGGCCCTCTCCACCGGCCTCGCCCTGGCCCAGACGCCCACCGCGACGCCGGCCGAGCCCGCCACGAAGGCCGACAGCAACATGAAGGAGTGGCAGGTCGCCAAGGTCGCCAAGGTCGGCCTCGCCCAGGCGCTGGCCACCGCCGAGTCGCAGGGCGACGAGAAGGGCGGCCGCGCCATCGACGCCGATTTCGAGAAGGCCGACAGCAAGGATCCGGCCCACTACGCGATCAAGGTCGTGTACCCGAGCGGCAAGCTCGTCGAGTACGGCATCAACGCCGATACCGGCGCCCTCTACAAGACCGAGAACCAGCCGATCGAGCGCTACTTCACCCGGCTGAAGGCCTCCGACTTCCAGAACGCCAAGACCTCCCTGAAGGACGCGCTCGCCATCGCCGAGCAGAAGGCCGGCGGCGGCAAGGCCTACGAGGCCGAGGTCGAGAAGGACGGCTCCGCGGTCCAGTACGAGATCAAGGTCGCCGGCGCCGACAAGGAGCAGGAGGTCAAGGTCGGGCCGGACGGCAAGGTCCTGAACTGAGATCCTGAACTGAGGTCCGGGGCTGCGGTAGTGAAGGCTGCCGCAGCCCGCCCCGTCCTCGCTCCGCGCGCGAGGACGTTCGGGTCCGTTCGGTTGCTGCATCCTGTCGCTCTACCGTCCGGGGAGCCGTAACACCCTCACGGCGCTTCCCCCTTGCGATGCGGCCCGAGGGCCGGGGACGGGGAGGGCGGCATGGACGCTGGCGCGCAGGACACCGACGGCCATCTCGGCCACGCCCACACCCGGGTCGAGGGCCCCGACAAGGTCACAGGCCGGGCCCTCTACAGCTCCGACCGCACCGGGCCGGAGACCGGCACGGCCCACGCGGCCCTGGTGACCAGCACGGTCGCCCGGGGCCGCATCACCGGGTTCGACCTCGCGGCGGCCGAGCGGGTGCCGGGGCTCCTGCGGATCTTCACCCACCGGGATCTCGCGGGCGCGGTGGCCCCGGTGAAGCACCTGATGGCCGGCGGCTACGCCAACAGCTCGCACCGGCCGCTGGATTCCGACGCCGTCGCCTATGCCGGCCAGATCGTGGCGCTGGTCGTCGCCGAGACCCTGGAGGCCGCCGAGGCGGCGGCCGGCGCGGTCCGGGTCGCCTACGCGGAGGCGCCCGCCGCCGGCGGCTTCGACGCGCCCGGCGCCGAGACCGTGCGCCTCGCCGACCTCAAGCCGCACCACGAGGACATCGCCCGAGGTGACGCCGAGGCGGGTCTGCGGGAGGCCACCGTCCGGGTCGAGGCGCACTACGCGACGCCGGTGCAGCACCACAACCCGATCGAGCTGTTCACCACCCGGGCCGCCTGGGACGGCGACCGGCTCACCGTGCACGAGCCGACCCGCTATGTCGGCGCCGTGCAGCACGGGCTCGCGGCGCAGCTCGGGCTCGATCCCGCGCAGGTGCGGGTGTTGGCGGGCCTGATCGGCGGCCATTTCGGCTCGAAATTCGCGCTGTCGCAGCACACCGCGCTGGTCGCCCTGGCGGCCAAGCGCCTCGGCCGGCCGGTCTCCCTAGTGCCGAGCCGGCGGCAGTGCTTCACCATCGCCAATTACCGGCCGGAATCGCGCCACCGCATCCGCCTCGGCGCCGACCGGTCGGGCCGGTTCACCGCCCTGGTGCACGAGGCCGAGACCGTGACCTCGCGCTTCGATCCCTTCGTGATGGAGGGCGCGGAGGTGACCGCGAGCCTCTACGCCTGCCCGAACATCCGCACCGAGGAGCGGGCCGTACGGGTCGACCGCAACACCCCCGGGCCGATGCGGGCGCCCCCGGAGGTGCCGTTCCTGTTCGCCCTGGAGAGCGCCGTCGACGAGATGGCGGCGGCCCTCGGCATGGACCCGATCGCGCTGCGCCGGCGCAACGACACGGCGGTCGATCCGGTCAGCGGAAAACCGTTCTCGACCCGGCCGTTGATGGCCTGTTTCGAGGCCGGCGCGAAGGCCTTCGGCTGGTCGCGCCGGGTGCCGCGCCCGGGTGCGATGCGCGACGGTCCCTGGCGGGTGGGCCTGGGCTGCGCGACCTCGGTGCGGCCGGTGAAGATCGCCGCCGCGACGATGCGGGTCCGGCTCGGCCCGGACGGGTCGGCGGAGGTGGCCTGCGCGCATCACGAGATCGGCAACGGCATCACCACGCTGCTCGCGATGGGCGCCGCGGACGGGCTCGGCGTGCCGGTGGAGCGGGTGACGGTCCGGCTCGGCGACACGATGTTGCCGGTGGCGGGCATCTCGGGCGGATCGAGCACCACGACCAGCCTGATGAATGCCCTGGCGCTCGGCTGCCGGCAGATCCGCGAGACCCTGGCGCAGGCCGCGACCGGGCAGGGCGGGCGCCTCGCCGGCCGCGATCCGGGCAGCCTTCGCCTCGCGGGCGGCCGGCTCGCGGCGCCGGACGGGGCTGGGATCGCGCTCGGCGAGGCCGTCGGCCCGGAAGGCGTCGAGACGGTCGCGGAGTTCGTCCCGGCGGGCGGCGACCGGGAGAAGGCGCTCGCGGGCCTGCGGCAGGGCCATATCGGGCTCGCCCTCGGTGGGGGCGGGAAGGCGGTCTCCTGGGGCTTCGGCGCGCAGTTCGCGGAGGTCCATATCCATGCCGAGACCGGGGAGATCCGGGTGGCCCGGCTCACCGGCGCCTTCGCGGCGGGGCGCGTTCTCAACCCGCTGACCGCGAAGAGCCAGCTCATGGGCGGGATGATCTGGGGCCTCGGCTCGGCGCTGCTCGAGGAGACGGTGGTCGACGGCGCCGCCTACCGCAACCCGGATCTGGCCGAGTACCTCGTCCCGACGGCGGCCGACGCGCCGGAGGTCGAGGCGCTGCTGGTGCCCGATCCGGACGATCGGGTGGATGCGCTGGGTCTGAAGGGACTGGGCGAACTCGGGATCATCGGGGTGAACGCGGCCATCGCCAACGCCGTCCACCACGCCACCGGCCGCCGCATCCGCAGCCTGCCGATCCGGCTGGAGGACGTGGCGTGAGGGGGCGGCTCTCCCTCTCCCCGCGTGCGGGGAGAGGGAGAGCCGGCCCGGCTCTTACTCCATCACCGGCGCGAGCTTCTTCACGCCCTGCACGTCCTCGCCGAGCCACGCCGCGTTCTTGGCGGTGCCGTCGAAGGTCGCGCTCGTCTTGAACAGCTCGTACTTGCCCTCCAGCGCGTAGGGCTTCGACCGCGACAGCAGCTCGGCCACCGCCGCCTTGTCCATCGGCTCGAAGGTCTTCACCGCCTCGAAGGCCTGGTCGAGGTCGCGCTGGTTCTGGATGCCGGTGATCACCACCGAGACCGGCAGGTTCAGCGAGAAGTGCAGGTACTCCAGCGGCTTGATCGGCGCGTCCGCCTTCAGGATCACCCCGTCGCCGAAGGTCTTCATGGCGAGCGGCGCGATGCCGTTCTGCACGAGGTAGGGCAGCACGAGGTGGCTGAACGAGCGGAAATGCGCGTCCATCACGTTGACGGGCATCTGCACGGAATCGAAGTGGAAGCCGCGCTCGGCCGCCACCTCCAGCATCTGCAGGTGGATGCGCGGGTCCTTGTGGCCGGTGAAGCCGATGTAGCGGAGCTTGCCCTGGCGCCTGGCCTCCAGGAATCCCTCCATGGCGCCGCCCTCGGCGAAGACCCGGTCCGGGTCGTCGTAGCGCAGGATCTCGTGGTGCTGGACGAGGTCGATCCGGTCGGTGCGCAGGCGCTTCAGGGAGGTGTCGATCTGCTTGAGCGCCTCCTCCTTGGTCCGCCCGTCCATCTTGGACATCAGGAAGACCTTGTCGCGGTAGCCGCCCTGGTCGAGGGCGACACCCATGCGCAGCTCGGAGCGGCCCTCGTTGTAGTCCCAGCAATTGTCCATGAAGGTGATGCCGCGGTCGATCCCGGCATGGATCAGCCGCGTCGCCTCGTCGTCGGTCACGGCGCTCTTGCCGAGGTGGAACCCGCCCATGCCGATGGCCGAGACCTTCTCCGACGTCTTGCCGAAGGTCCGGTAGAGCATCTCGCCCCGGCGCTCGCCGGGATCGGTGACGAAGGGCAGGTCCGCGGGGTCCTGCGGGCGGTTGCCGGGGAGGGCGGGGGCGCTCACGGCCGCACCCGCGCTGCCAGCGCCCGCGAGGCTCGCGCCTGAAAGTCCCGCGCCGAGCACGGCGCCCTGGAGGAAGCTGCGGCGTTCCATCGGCTGTCTCCGTTCGAGAATGTGGGGATCGGCAACGGCAGGCCTCGTGTCGGCGGTGCGACCGTAGAAGAAGGCAGCGCGACGAGCCCCCTCTCCCGTGCGGGAGAGGGGCTCGTCGCGCTGCCTGCCCTGTAGCGTGGGACAACGATCCGCGCCGGGTCATCGTTCGATCTCCGCGGCGAGGCGTCCCGCCGCGTGGAGCAGGCGCAGGGCGGCGCAGGCGGCGCCGTAGCCGTTGTCGATGTTGACCACCGTGATGCCAGGGGCGCAGCTCGCCAGCACGGCGTCGAGGGCGGCGCGCCCGCCCGCGGCGACGCCGTAGCCCACGGAGGTCGGGACCGCGATCACCGCGCCGGCCACGAGTCCGCCGACGACGCTCGGCAAAGCCGCGTCCATGCCGGCGGCGACGATCACCACCGGGTGCGCGCGGATCTCCTCGATCCGCGACGTCAGCCGCCACAGGCCGGCAACGCCGACATCGGCGAAGAGCGAGGCCGCCCGCCCGGCATAGGCCAGCACCCGCAGGGCCTCGCGGGCGACGGGCACGTCCGAGGTGCCGGCCGCCACCACGGCGACCCGGGCCGGGCCGGTGATCCGGGGGGCCTCGCCGAACACCGCCGTGCGCGAGACCGGGCAGTAGTCGAGCCGCGCCGCGTCCCTGAGCCGGTCGCGCTTCTCCGGATCGAGGCGGGTGAGGAGCAGCGAGGCGCCGCGCGCCCGGGCGGTCTCCAGGATCGCGTCGATCTGCTCCGGGCTCTTGCCGGCGCAGAAGATCGCCTCCTCCAACCCGATCCGCTCGGGCCGGGCGAAATCCAGGGTGAACTCTTCGGAGATGCTCACGCCCGGGCCTCCCGCGGCTCGACCAGGAAGGCGCTGCCGACCCGGTAGGGGGCGAACCGGACGAGGCCGGAGAGACGCGGCGGCGCGATCGCCCGGATGCCGGCCCCGAGCTTCGCGCGATCCTCCGCGGCCAGGGCCGCGAGGCTCGCGGGATCGAGCTCCACCACCACGCCCTCGGCGCGCACCCGGCACCGGACCGCGCGCTTGGCGCCGCTCTCCGCAGCGAGCGCCCCGCCGACCAGCCGCTCGACGGCGTGGATGAAGCCCAGGGTCTCGGGCTCGATGGCGATGCCGGTCTCGACCCGGCTCGACAGGCAGGGCGCGGCCGGCAGCTCCGCCACGGCCCCGAGGCCGAGGTCGCGGGCGAGCGCCCGCACGGCCGCCTTGTCGAACCCGGCCTCCACGTAGGGGTGGCGGACGCCGTGCTCCCGGGCGGCGTCGAGGCCGGGGCGGTACTCGCCGAGGTCGTCGCGGTTGGCGCCCGACAGGATCTGCCGGTCGGTGACGCGCCGGACCGCGCCGTAGAGGTTGGTCTTGCAGAAGAAGCAGCGGTTGACCGGGTTCGCCCGGTAGGCCGGGTCGGCGAACTCGCCGGCCTCGATCACCCGTAAGGACCAGCCCTCGCGGGCGGCCTCGGCGCGGACGCGCGCGGTCGCCTCCGCGGGCACGGCCGGCGAGACCGCGTGGACCACGAGGGTCGCGCCCGGCGCCAGCCGGTGGGCGAGGGTGGCGAGCGTCAGGCTGTCGACCCCGCCGCTCACCGCCACCGCGACGGGGCCGAGCCCCGCCAGGACGGATTCCAGATGCTGGCGCGTCACCGCTCCTCCTGCTCCTGTTCCAGCGCGCGCCGCTCGGCCTCGCGGCGCAGGGCGACCCGCGCGGCGTGGCCCGCACGGTCGCGGGCGTCGTCGGCCTCGGCCTTGGCGGTGGGCCCGCCCGGCCGCGCCACGATCTTCACGCGAACCGACCGGCCGTCGTGCTCGACCGTGCGGGCGGCGCGCGCGAGCACCGCACCCTCCACCTGGTGGTAACGCAGTCCGATGGTCGTGGTCTCACGGAAGCAGGCCGCGATCGCCGCCTCCAGGCTCTCCGGGCGGACCAGGACCTGGATCCGGGCCATCATCCGGCCCTTCTTGCCGATGACCGGCATCTGCACGACGTCCACGATGCCGGGCTCCGCGCGCAGCCGGTCGAGGCCCGTGGCGAGATCCTCGCCGGACTGGTCGTCGACCTCGAAGGCGATCACCGCGAGATCCCGCCGGCCCGGGCGGGACGCGGCGCCGTCCTCCAGCACGAGGGCGCGCAGGCAGTTGCTCAGGCCCGGCAGCACCTTCGTGCCGAAGCCGATGCCGGTGCGCCCGAGGATGCCCCGGGGGCGACCCCGCCCGGGATCGTCGCCGCAGAGGTGGCGCAGGATCGCCGCCCCGGTGGGGGTGACGCGCTCGCCCGGGATCCCGTCGTCGAGGGTCGCGAAACCGGCCAGCAGCAGCGTCGTGGCGGGGGCCGGGACGGGGAGGGGACCGTGCTGGGTCCGCACCCGGCCGGAGCCCAGCGGCAGGACCGAGACGCTCCAGCTGCGCGCCTCCAGGGCGGCGATCAGGTGGGCGGCGGCCACGATGTCGGCGATCGAGTCGAAAGCGCCGACCTCGTGGAACGCCACCGCGTCCACGGCGATGCCGTGGACGCGGGCCTCGGCGTCGGCCAGATGCCCGAAGATGCCGAGCGCGTGCGCCCGCACCGCCGGCTTGAGATCCGCCGCCTCCAGCGCGGCGCGGATCTCCGACCAGGGCCGGTGGCCGTGGTCGTGGGCATGACCGTGGCCGTGCTCGTGCTGATGGCCGTGCTGATGGCCGCGATCGTGGGGATGCGGATGGTCGTGGTGCGCGGGGTGTTCGTGCCGGTGCGGCGCGGGCCCGGGCTCCGTACCGGGCGCCGACACGGTGAAGCGCGCGCCGCTGAGGATCCCGTCATTGTGCGCCCGGACCGCGCAGGCGATGCGTGCGTCGACCGCCCGGATGCTGGCGGACACGCCGGCCTGATGCTCGGGGAAGGCGTCCAGCAGGGCGGCGGCGAACATGTCGCCGGCGACGCCGCCGAGCGCGTCGAGATGGATGTGCATCGTGTGTCGCGCGGGCGCCCGTGGCGGGTGACAGGTCCGCCTCAGATCGGCCGCGGCCGTGCCGCGGCAAGGCGCGCGCGGCCTCCGCTGCCGCGGCGTATCGCCCGCGCCGCTCAGGAGAGCTGCAGGTAGGCCGGATCGAACAGCCCGCGCTCCCGCAGGCCGTCGAGGTCGCGGATCGTCAGGCGGCGGCTGCGCAGGGCGACGAGGCCGCCGGTGCGCAGCTCCTTCAGGGTGCGGTTGATGTGCACGCTCGTCTGGCCGAGGGCGTCCGCGAGGTCGGGCTGGGTCACCGGCATCGGCAGCGTCATCCCGTCCGCGAGGCCGACGCGCGTCAGCCGCAGGTGCAGCTCGCAGAACAGGTGCGCCAGCCGCTCGATCGCCGAGCGCCGGCCGACGCTGGCGATCCACTCGCGGTGGATCGCCGTGGCGGCGAGCAGCTCCCGCCACAGGCACTCCTCGACGGCGGGCCGGCCGCGGACCGCCTCGCCGATCTGGTCCGGGGCGATCCGCGCGACGGTGACCGGCGTCAGCGCGCCGATCGCGTGGTCCATCCGCGCCCGGCGGAACACGAACGGGTCGCACAGGTCGCCCGGCAGGAGCAGCGCGACGATCGCCCGCCGCCCGTCCGGGAACTGCTTGTACCGGCAGGCCCAGCCGTCGAGGATCAGGTGCGTGTGGTACGGGTCGCTCTGCTGCCCCTCGATATCCTGCCGGGCCGCGACGTGGCGGACATGCAGGCGCCCCAACCCGTCGAGGACCGCGCGGTCCTCGGGCGCGAGCCGGACATGCCGCTCCATCTTCCGTACGAACGGGTTCTCCACGTCCGCCTCCGGTCAGATCACCGCGGCGCCGGCGTGCCGGCGGCCGGACGACGGCGCGCGGCCGGGCAGGCGCCGAGGCAGGCGCGCGGGCGGGCGACCGCGGCGGATCGGGCGGCGTCGCGCCCGTCCGAAGCGTCCCGCACGACGGCGCCGCCAAGGGTATCGGTGAAATAATGAGGCACGGATATTTCTATCGGCAGGGGGCCAAACCGTCC
This sequence comes from Methylobacterium sp. NMS14P, assembly GCF_028583545.1. Lineage (NCBI taxonomy): Bacteria > Pseudomonadati > Pseudomonadota > Alphaproteobacteria > Hyphomicrobiales > Methylobacteriaceae > Methylobacterium > Methylobacterium sp. NMS14P. Next base: position 1,519,190 of record NZ_CP087106.1, read on the forward strand.
TCCGAACATCGAAGTCCGGATCTTCTTGATCGGCTTGTGCCTGCAGCAGGAAAACGCGCGCCAACCTGTGTTAAGTCGGCGTTCTCCCCCGCGACGCGCTCCCCACGAGGCCCTGCGCCCGTGCGGCCCTTAGCCCAAGAGGCCCCGTCCCCGAGGATGGCCGGGCGCCGCGCTACTCCGCGGCGGCGCCCACCGTGTCGGCCATGCGCGCCCGGCGCGTGCCGAGGGGCTGCGGCTCGCCGACGGTCGTGTCCTCGGCGGTCTGATGCTCCATCTCGGCGTTCACCTGGGCGCCGGCCAGCACGATCATGGTCGAGAGCCAGATCCAGGTCATGAAGCCGATCGCCGCGCCGAGCGAGCCGTAGGTCTTGTTGTAGCTGCCGAAATGGCCGACGTACCAGGAGAACAGCAGCGACGCGACGATCCACAGCAGGGCCGCGAGGGCGCCCCCGGGCGTGACCCAGCGCCAGCGCGGCGCGTCCCGGCTCGGCCCGTAGCGGTAGAGCAGGGCGAGGCCGAGCAGCACGGCCAGGAGCAGGACCGGCCACCGCAGCAGCGCCAGCCACCACGCGTCCGCGCCGAGCCCGACGAACTCCAGCACCACCGGCACCACCACCACGGCGGCCAGCGCCAGGAGGAGGAACAGGAGCGCCCCCGCCGTGAAGGCGAGAGAGACGAGATTGAGCACGAGGAAGTTGCGCTTCTCGCGCTCGTTGTAGACGAGGTTGAGGGCGTCGAAGACGTGCTTCACGCCACCGTTGGCGCTCCACACCGACAGCGCGATGCTGATGAGCAGACTGAACCCGAGGGTGGTGTTGCCCTGCTCGTTCAGCCGCTTCACCTGGTCGCCGACGATCTCCAGGGCGCCCTGGGGCAGGATGCCCTGGAGGCTGGCGAGCTGGTCGTTGATGGTCGAGGCGTCGGCCACGAGGCCGTAGCAGGAGACCAGCGCCGCCACCGCCGGGAAGATCGCCAGGAGCGTGAAGAAGGTGACGCCGGCCGCGATCAGCGACAGGCGGTTCTCGCCGATGTCGTGATAGGCGCGCAGCGCGATGTCCTTCCAGCCCTTGGCGGGGATCTCGGTCGGCGTCGAGGCCTGCCGCCCGCGATCGGCCTCGGTCCGGGCGACGGCGTGGGCCTCCCGGCCCGCGTGCGCGGGCGACGTCCGGCGCGCGCCGTCCCGGTCGACGGACCGGCCGGGGGCGCGGTCGGCCGCGGGACCGGCCAGGGGATCGGCCGCGCCTCGCGCCGGCCGGCGGGGGAGGGCGACGAGGCCGATCAGCGCGGTGGCGAGGGCGAGCGTCCAGACCGTCGAGGCGCCTCCCTCGGGGGCGGCGGCCCTGGCGGGGGCTGGATCGGGGGCGGGCATCGGCGACCTCGGCAGGGTTCGGGCGGACAGGGGGCGGCGCCCTCGGGGCCGCGCATCGTGGCGCCCGGGACAGCGCGTCCGAATGGCCGCAGCTGCGAGGGGGAACGCCGCGGCGCGGGGAACGGTTCGCCGTGCAGTTGCAACTCGACGGCACAACGACGGGGAGAACCGGCATGGCGCGCCTGGATGGCGGGACGGTGGTCATCACCGGGGCCTCGAGCGGCATCGGCCGGGCGGCGGCCGAGGCCTTCGCGGCGCGGGGCGCCCGCGTGGTCCTGGCGGCGCGGCGGGCCGACGTGCTCGACGGGATCGTCCGCGACCTGCGCGCGTCGGGCGCCGAGGCCGTCGCGGTGCCCACCGACGTCACCGAGCCCGAGGCGGTGGACGCCCTGGCCCGGGCGGCGCTCCGGACCTTTGGCGGCATCGACGTCTGGATCAACAACGCCGGGGTGGGGGTGTTCGGCCCCCTGCTGGACGCCCCCCTGGACCTGCACCGGCAGACGATCGCGGTGAACCTGCTGGGCGCCGTGCACGGGGCCTACGCGGTGCTGCCGCACTTCCTCGACCGCGGCCGGGGGACGCTGATCAACACGGTCTCGATGGGCGGCTGGGCGCCGACGCCCTTCGCCGCCGCCTACACGGCCAGCAAGTTCGGCCTGCGCGGCTTCTCGGCGAGCCTGCGCCAGGAACTCGCCCGGCACCGGCACATCCGCGTCTGCGCCGTGTTCCCCGCCATCGTCGACACGCCGGGCCTGGAGCACGGCGCCAATGTCAGCGGCCGGCGGCTCAATCCCGGGCACCTGTACTACGCGCCCGAGGCCGTGGCCGAGACCTATCTCCGCCTCGTGCGCCACCCGCGCGACGAGGTCGCGGTCGGCTGGCCGGCCCGCCTCGCGCAGGTCGGCTACGCCCTCGCCCCGTACCCGACCGAGCACCTGATGGGCGCCGGGTTCCGGTGGGCCCTCGACCGGGCCGAGCCCGGGCCGCGCACGCACGGCGCCCTGCGCGCGCCGACGCCGGAGGGCACGCGCGCCGACGGCGGCTGGCGCGCCCGCAAGCGCGTCCCCGATGCCGGCACGCTGAGCACCGCCCTCGGCACGGGGCTCGCCGCCGCGGGGGCCTGCGCGGCGCTCCTCGGCGGCCTCGCGGCGGCGCGGCGGTTCGGCACCCGCGGCTGAGTCCCGTTCGGGCAAAGCGCTAACCCATGTTGCGGCATGGGCGGCCCGGGCACGCCACAACCGGTCCTCTGGGCTTGACCGGCCCGCCCGCCGACGACCGGACCGAATGCCCGACACCGAAGGCTCATCGCTCCTCGATCCCGTCGCGGATGTCGCAGAGGAGGCCGGGGACGGGGCCCGGTTCGGCCTGCCGGAGGCCGTGCGGGCCCATCTCGGCACCCTGCTCGGCCGCACCTACGACCGGATCGGCCTGGACTCGGGCGGTGCCGCGGACCCCTTCGCCGACCTGCTCGCGCGCCTGGAGATCGCACTCGCGCAGGCGGAGGGCGAGCGGGACAGGACCTTCCGCGCGGGCCTGCTGGAGGTGGTGCCGGCTCTGCACCGGTTCGCGGTCTCGCTGACGCGCGACCCGGCCGCGGCGGACGATCTCGTGCAGGACACCCTGCTGCGCGGCTGGCGCGGCCGCGGCGGCTTCACCCCCGGGACCAACCTCGAGGCGTGGCTGTTCACGATCCTCCGCAACGTCTTCTACAGCCAGCACCGCAAGCAGGGCCGCGAGGTCGCCGACACCGACGGCAACTACGCCGAGCAGCTGACCAGCATCCCCGAGCAGGGGGGCCATCTCGACCTGCAGGACGTGCGCGCGGCCCTCGACCGCCTCGCGCCGGTGATGCGCGAGGCGCTGGTCCTCGTGGCGATCGAGAACCTGAGCTACGAGGAAGCCGCCGTCGTCATGAACTGCCGGATCGGCACCGTGAAGAGCCGGGTCTGGCGCGCCCGCGAGCAGCTCGCGCGCATGCTCGGCTACGGCGGCGACGAGATCGGCAGCGACGGGGTCATGCTGTCGGTGACCGGCACCTCGGCCTGATCGCGACGATTTTCGCGATCGAATACGCCAATTCGATACTTCGACGGCCGTATTCGCCCACAAATTGACTTAGGTGAAAGCGTCCCGGCCGTCGCCTGGGCGATATGGAGCGGGTTGGGTCGATCCGTCGACTCGGCCGGGCTCCCATCGGTGTGACATCCCCCCGATCCACCGATGGGAGCCTCTTCACCGGCAGCCGCAGCGGATGCGCGGGCCGGACGCCCCCGCCCCGGATCTCAGGTCACGCCGCCCCGATCCGCGTCGAGCTGCTGCAGCAGCTCCGCCAGCCGGGGATCCAGCGCCTCGTCGATCACCGGATCGTACATCGCCCGCATCTGGTGGCCGAGCCGCACGCGCGTCCGCGCGTCGAGGGTCGGGCCGCCCGCGATGGGCACCACCCGCAGGGCGGCGGGTGCCGCGCCGGGGGCGCAGCGCTCGGGCGGTCTCGGGGCGGCACGTCGGTGGTCAGGCCGGTGTTCGGCCCTGTGTTCGGGATGAGGCATGCCTCCTACATCGGCCCGCACCCCCGCCACGGCAACCACCGGCCCGCCCGATCGCGAGCGAGATGGCACGCCCGATGGCGTGGCGTCGTCCCCCTCAGGCATCGTCCTCGGGGGCGAAGACCTCGCCCTTCTCGGCCAGCACGGTGTTGGCCGCGTCGCGGGCCAGCTCGTCCCGGTCGGCCGCGGGATCGGGGCGGCCGAGGGCCCGCGCCAGGGCCCCGTCCCAGCCGGGCGCCGGCGCCTGGCCCTGCCCGGCGAGGATCGCGCCGGCCCGGCGGCAGACCCGGGCCCAGTCCGCCGCGCCGAGGGCGGCCCAGTCGGTCCCGAGGCCGAGCTCGGTAGCGGCTTGGGTCGCGGCTTGGGTCGCGGCTTGGGTCGCGGCCCGGGCCGCCGCCTCGGTCGAGCCCGGCGGCGGGGCGGGGATGTCGGTCATGGCGATGCGGCCTCCTGCCGGGCTGTCGGTGCTCCGGCGGACGATATAGCGCGCCGGTCCCCGCCCATCAGCGCAGGCCGTGGGCCGCGAGTTCCTCCGGCACGCAAGCGGACGCGTCCTGGCGCAGCAGGACCGCGTCGAGGGTGACCGGGCGGTCGTCCCAGGCATCCACGCCGACATCGCAGGAGCGCGTGGTGTCGGCGAGCCAGCCGTGGCTGTGCCCGTAGAGGTGGCGCGTCTCCCGCCACAGGCCCGGCCAGGCCCGGTGCGCGTAGTGCGACAGGAACAGGCGGTGCGGCCGCCCGCGCGCGTCCGCGACGGAGAGGCGGGCGCTCTCCACCGGCGGCTCAGCCCAGGGCAGGTCCAGGACACGGTTCGAATCGTGGTTGCCCCGGACGAGGCGCTTGGTGCCGTTCAGCCGCGCGAAGATCGCCGCGCAGTGCGCCCGGCTGGCATGGGCGGCGAAGTCGCCGAGGTGCCAGACGGCGTCCTCCGGGCCGACCACGGCGTTCCAGCCGGCGACCAGGGCCTCGTCGTGGGCCTCGACGCTGCCGAACCGCGCCCCGCGGTGGCGGAGGATGTGCGGGTCGCCGAAATGCGTGTCCGCGGTGAAGAAGATCGCCATGGTGTCGTGACCTGGGCCGCGGGCGCGTCCCGTCCAGACCGGCCGGCGCGAGGCGCGCGGCCGCATCGCCGCGTTTCCGGGCCGCTTCCGGAGCCGCTTCCGGGAAGCTCCGCGTCCCGGTTAGGCTGCGGCGATGCTGGATCCCGCCATCTACGCCCACCTCTTGGACGCGGCGCGCGCCCATCCGCCGCTGCGGGCCGCCCTGGTGCGGGCCGGTCCGATCCGGATCGAGCCGCCGGCGCATCCGTGCGTCGCCGACCGCCTGTTCGTCGAGGTGGTCAACCAGCAGCTCTCGGTCCGGGCGGCGGCGGCGATCTGGGCCCGGATCGAGGCCGCCGCCGCGGCCGCGGGCGCGAGCCCGAGGGGCCTGTTCGAGGCCGGGGATGCGGCGCCTCTGCGGGCCTGCGGCATCTCGGGCAACAAGGTGCGGGCGCTCCAGGCGATCGTGGCGGCCGAGACGGCGGGCCTCCTCGGGCCCGGTCTCGCCGGCCTGCCGCATCCCGAGCGGGCGGCGATCCTGTGCGGGATCCGCGGCGTCGGCCCCTGGACGGCCGACATGGTCGGCATCTTCCACTTCCACGACCCGGACATCTGGCCCGCGGGCGACGTGGCAGCGGTGGGCTGCCTGCACCGCCTCACCGGGCGGGCCGATACCGGCGCGGTGGCGGCGGCCTTCGCGCCGTACCGCTCAATCCTGGCCCGCTACCTGTGGCGCATCAAGGACACGGCGCCCGCGCCGGTGGCCGTGCCGGTGGCGGCGCCGACGGCTCTGCCCGCGGACCAGCCGGCCCGGCCGGATCCGGCGCCCGGGGCCCGGCGCCCCCGCGGCGCGGCGAAATCCGGGTGACGGGCGGCCGGGGATCGGCTATCCGTCGGCGCCTCCCGGGCCCGTAGCTCAATGGTTAGAGCCGGCCGCTCATAACGGTCTGGTTGCAGGTTCGAGTCCTGCCGGGCCCACCAGCCTCCCGCGATCGCGCGGGATCCGCCGGGTGGCAGGTCCCAGGCCCCGGATCGAACGCGCGGCGCACCGCCTGTGGCCGCGCGGCGACACCGGCCCGCGACGTCGCGTGGACGGCGCGAATCGTTCCGGATCGGTCACGGTCGGGCGGCCAGTCTGAGGGCACCGGCCCGACCCACCCGGCGCGGCGCGCCTCCGCCCTCTCGCCTTCGCCCCCCGCCATCGCGTAGGTCCAACCGTGCCCGCCGCCACGCTCGACCCCGCCGACAGCCCATGCTCCCACAGTACCGCTGGCTCTGGGCCCTGACCCTCCTCCTCGCCTCCGGCGCGGCGGGCCTCCTCTACAACCTGCTCTTCGTCGGCGGGGCCTCGATGCTCGCCGGCCTCGTCTACGCCCTGGCGGTGGGCGGGACGGTGCTGGCCTTCGTGCCCGGCCTGAGCCTGTCGGGGCTCCAGACGCGTCTGCGCCGCCTGCCGGCGCTGGTCTACATGGTGGCGGCCGAGCTGCTCTACGTGGTGCTGATCACGCTCGGCTGCGCCCTCGGCGGGCTGGTGGTCTGGGCGTTCGGCCTGACCGGCGACAGCCTGTCCACGGCGGTGCGGATCACGCCGCGCTTCCTCGCCTACTCGCTGGCCGTGTCGGCCCTGCTGGTCTTCGTCATGCGCATGCGCGACCTGATCGGCGGCGAGGTGTTCGTGAACTTCATGATCGGCCGCTACCACAGGCCGGTGCAGGAGGAGCGGATCTTCCTGTTCCTCGACGTCGTCGGCTCCACGGCCTTCGCGGAGACCCACGGCGACCTGCGCGCCCAGGAATACCTCAGCGCCGTGTTCGCGACGCTCGCCGAGCCGGTGCGGCGCAACGCTGGCTCCACGGACGACTTCATCGGCGACCTCGCGATGATCACGTGGCCGATGAAGCGCGGCCTCAAGGACGCGCGCTGCGTGACCTGCGTGTTCGAGGTGCTCGACCGGATCGACGCGCAGGCCGCGGCCTGGCAAGCCCGGTTCGGCACGGTCCCGCGGCTGCGGGCGGCGCTGCACGGCGGTCCGGTGGTCACGGCCGAGGTCGGGGTCGACCGCCACAAGATCGCGTATTTCGGCGACGCCGTGAACGTCACCGCGCGGATCGAGGCCCTGTGCCGCCCGCTGGGCGTCGGCATCCTGATCTCGCAGGATCTCCTCGATCGGCTGGACCGGCTGCCCGACGGCGTCCGCGCCCGCTCGCTGGGGGCGCACGCCCTGCGCGGCCGGGGCGCGACGCTGGCGGTCGCCACCCTCGAGCGCGGGGCGGCGGTGCCGGACCGGCTGATCCCGGAGCGGCGGCCGGCGCCGCCGGTGCCGGATCGCGCGGAGGTCGTCGCGGAGCCGCGCTAGGCTCCGGTGTCTCATCCGTCACACCCGCGTCTCAGCCGCGGCGGACGCAGCGGTCCCAGAGGCGCCGGCCCCACGCGATCGGCGCGCGCCGCGGGGCCGCGGCCGGGCCGGCCCAGTCGGAGACCGCTCCGAGCGCCGCCGGCAGGGTGGCGACGAGCGCCGCCGGCCCCTCGATGTCCCAGCCGATCACGCAGCAGCCGCAGCCGGTGCTGCGCACGCGGGTGAGCCGGTCGGCATGGGCCAGCATCCACCGCTCGGCCGCGGCGACGTCGTCCCCGTCGCCCACGTCCACGCACAGGGAGGCGCGCCCGTGGCCCGGGGCCGACGGCCCCTCGGGCACCGGGTCGAGCCGCCCGTAGAGGGCCCGCAGGGCGTCGGAGGCCGGCCCGGCGTCGCCGGCGCTCACGGCGCGTCCATCTCGGCGAGCTGCCGCTTGGCGAAGGCGCAGGCCGCGAAGTCCGGGCTGATCGCGCAGGCCATGTCGAACGCCGCCCGGGCCCGGGACGCCTCGGCGGCGACGCCCTCGCCGAGGCGATAGGCCTGGCCGAGCATGGCGCAGCCCCAGGCGCCGCGCCGGTCGCAATCGAGGCGGAAGCTCCGGGCGAGGCAGGCGTCCGTGTCGGCACGCGGCGCGGCGCGGAAGGGATCCTCCGCGTAGTCGCCGTTGCGGATCCCGGCAGCCCGGTTGGTGCAGCCCGCCGGAAACCCGCCCGCGCAGGCGAGGGCGTAGAGGCGCTCCTTGTCGAGGATGTCGGCGACGTCGAGGGCGTGGTGCTCGAGGGCGAGGGCGAGGTCGAAGCAGGCCGGCGCGTTCGACCACCGGGTGCAGAGCGCGTAGCAGGAAGCGGGCTCGCGCGCGCAGCGGCGCTCGGTCGGCCGCCGGGGCGCGAACGCCCACCGCCAGAACGGGCGCTCCCGCGCGAAGGTGTCGGCCGGGCAGGTCCCGAAGCTGCGCAGCAAGGCCGGGTCCTGCCGGAGCGGCTCCGCGATCTCCGCGGCCTCGGCCTTGTTGAAGACGGGTGCGGCGGGCGCCTCGTCGGCCCGGGACGCCCCCGGTCCGAGCGAGAGGGCCGGGGCCAGGGCGAAGAGCGCGGCGAGGCTGGTCCGGAGGTGCCCGGCCGGGAGGCTCCGGGCCACGCTCATCGGCGCCGTCGCCAGCGGCGCAGCAGGCGTCGCAGGCCGAGGAGCAGGGCGACCGCGAGGACGAGCAGCCCGAGCGCCGGGTGCAGCAGGGCGGCCGCCTGGAACAGGACGAAGATCCCCAGGACGACCTTCCAGGGCTTCATCGGGGCGTCGTCGGGCTCGGCGCCCGCGTCCGGCGCGGCCTCCGCGCGGGCGGCCGGTTCCGGCGCGCCGAGGCGCGGGCGCCCGGAGACCGGCACGCCGCTGCGGCCCGGCACCGGCGCGGCCACGCGGGCCGCGATCTCGGCCGCCTCCCGGGCGGCGGCCGCCTCGGCCTCGGCCAGGATCGGGTCCGGCTCGGGCGCGGGGCGGGGGGCCGGCACCCACCAGCGGGCGAGGGGCACCTCGCCCCGCGCGGACCGGGCGCGGAAGTCCGGCTGCCGGGGCGCCGTCGCCGGAGCCGAATGGCGTTCCGCGAGGGCGCGGGCCCGCGCCAGCAGCGGCGCGCCGGTCTCCGGCGTGACCATCCGGACGAACTGCGCGAAGCCGACCGCGGCGCGGAGCACGCCCGCCTCGCCGGCCGCGCCCCAGCGGCGCCCGGCCGGCCCGTGCCGCTCGAGCCCGTGCAGGAGGGCGCGGAAGCGGCGCAGGGTCTCGCGGGGCACGCCGACCCGCTCGTTGACGGTGAGTCCGGTCACCTCCTGGTGCCGGCCGCGGCGCATCACGCGGGTCTTGTCCGGATGGACGGTGAAGCCCTCCCCGGCGACGATGGCGTGGACGTACTTGAGCAGCGCGCCGACCTTCCCGGCGGCCTCGCCGGAGGCCGAGAAGGTCAGGTCGTCGGCGTAGCGCGTGTAGGTGAAACCGAGGCTGCCGGCGAGGCCGGCGAGCCGGGCGTCGAGCCGGGTGCAGACGAGGTTGGTGAGCGCGGGGCTCGTCGGCGCGCCCTGCGGCAGCCGGCGGGGTCCCCGGGCGGCGTAGAGGCGGGCGCCGTCGATCTCGACCGCGTCCACGTCCGGCTCGGTGCAGAGCAGCGCCAGCACGGTCGCCACCGGCTCGGCGTAGCCCAGGCCCCGGAACTTCCCCTTGATCCGCCGGTAGTCGAGGCTCGGGAAGAAATCCTTGAGGTCGAGATTGACCACGACGTCCCGCCCGACATGGGCGGCGGCGTTGGTGACGATCGAGCGGCCGGGCACGAAGCCGTGGGCCGCCGCGTGCACGGGGACGTGGGCGAGGAGCGCGTCGAGGATCCAGTACTGCGCCCGCTTCAGGCGCGGCATCGGCGCCGAGATGCGGCGCAGGCCGCCCGCCTTCTTGGGGATGGTGAAGCGCCGGTAATGGCTCACCGCGCTGAGCGCCCGGTCGTAGGCGAGGAAGCGCAGCTCGCCGAGGCCGATCCCCATGGCCTCGGACAGCGCCTTCGGGCTCGCCAGGGGCGGGAGACCGGGGGCGGGCCCCCGCGCCGGAGCGTCCGCGTGCGCGAGGCCGGCCGAGACGCCGTCGCCGAGATGGAGGATCTCCGCCTCCCGGCGCGCGTGCCACGCCTGCGCCCGCGCGTGGCGGTCGCGGGCGTCGCGCAGCCGCGTCTCGCGCCGCCGCTCCAGCGCCGCCTTCTTGCGGCGGCGATGCATCTCCTTGAGGGCGGCTTCCGGGTCGCGCCACGCCGCCTCCCGCCGGTGGAGGTCGGCGAGGGCGCGGGCGATCTCGCCGCGGCGGCGGATCAGGTCGTCCGGCGGGTTGGGCTGCGCTTCCCCGTCCGGCCAGAAGCCGAGCCGGATCATCTCCTCGAGGATGACCTCGTCCTTCGAGCTCTCGCGGATCCGGTCGTAGAGCTGCTGGCGGGTCAGGCTGCCGGGCTGCTGGCTCATCGGCGACCTCCGGCGCAGGCAGGAGGCGTGACGGGGGACGTCGGCCGGGATGCCTTCGTCAAGTCTCGGGACTGGCCCGGTCCACTCGACGCCGGCACGACCACCGGTGCGCGTTTGGGTTCAGCGAACCCAAACCGCGAACGCGCACCGGTGGTCAGTGCCGGCCCAGTGAAGAGCGGGCCAGTGACGCTTTGCCGGGCAGGGTGCAGGGACGGCGAATCGCCGCCCGAAATGCAAGGTCCGCCCCGGCCGACGCCCCTCGTCGCGGGGAGGATAGGCCAGGCGCGCGGCCGCATCAATCGGGTCCGTCTCACGCCTGCCACCGCACCGGCTTGCCCTCGACCTGGGCGTGGACGAGGCGGCGCACGGCCAGCATGTGCTCGCAGGGGCCGCGGGTCAGCCGGTTGTGGGTGTAGAACCCGCACTGGCAGCTGCCACCGACCATGCGGTCGTCGGAATCGAGCTCCACCGCGGGCGTCAGGCTCCGGCCGTCGTCCAGCACGGTCCCGCTCAGGCGCCGCCTGTCGCCGGCCTGCTCGACGGGCCCGAGGGTGACCAGTCCGGCCGCCAGGAACCGGTCAGCCCTGGCCTCCTGCTCGGAGGCGAAGCGCAGGGCGCCCGGCGCCAGCGGCTCCCGGGTCAGCTCCCGCAGGCGGTAGACCCGCTTGTCGAGGTCGAACATGGCGCGGCCCGCCTGCACGTAGCCACCGAGCGCCGCCTCCACGGTCGACCGGTCGAGGCCGGTCTCGGCGGCGAGTTGCCCGGTGTCGGCGGCGTGGTGGCGCCGGAGCGCCGCGAAGACCCGGGCGGCGGTGTCGGCGTCGACGTCGGCCCGGGGCGCGAGCAGGTCGAACTGCCCGGCCCGGGACCAGTCGTTGGCGGTCCAGCCCGACAGGCCGAGGGTGAAGCGCAGGCCGCCGAAATCCACCACCGCGAAGCTCGGCAGGCCGGTGCCGAGGAGGTGCAGCCGCACCGACCGGGCGAGCGGCAGGGTCCGGGCCAGGATCGCGAGGCGCCGCCGGCCCCACAGGCGGATCTCCGCCGTCGCGCCCCCGCGGTAGATCGAGCGCCGGAAGGTCAGCCGCTCGTTCCAGGGCTCGATCAGCACGCTGACCGGCCGGCCGGGCTCGAGCAGGAACCGCAGGGAGCGCGGGCCGTGGCGCTCCCGGCGCGCGGCGAGGCGGGTCAGGATCGCGTGCATGTCGACCGGGTGCAGGTCCACCACGTGGGCGGGCTGCGCCATGGCGCTCGACACCTGCAGGAAGCCCCGCATCCAGGAATCGGGCAGGTCGATCTTGTCCTCGCGGTAGGCGGCCTCGCCGGAGGTCTGGACCGCGAAGCCCGTCGGGTCGATCGCCAGCTCGGTGTCGCGGTAGCTGCGGATCTTCTGGAACTCGTCGTAGAGGGCGTGGCTGTAGTCGATGTTGGTCGTGCCGCAGGCCATGTCGCCGATCCGCGCGAACGTGTCGTGGTCGCAGGACAGGCGCCCGTAGCTCGATTCGTCGAGGCTGAACGCCTCGAAGAAGATCTCGTCCGGATGGACCGTGATGACCGGGTCGAGCACGATCCAGGCGTCGAGGTTCTCCCGGTAGAGGTGGTCGAAGTACCGCTTCCGCGCGTCGTAGAACGGCCGCATCACCGCGTCGGAGCGCGCCGCGATGTCCCGGGACTCGGCGCGCAGCGCCTCGATCTCCGCGCGCAGGCTGTCCTTCTCGGCGAGGGCCTCGGCCAGGAGCTCCTGCTCGTGGGCCTGGAGCCACGCGAAGTAGGCGGTGCGGTCCTTCGGCTTGAAGCGCAGGTCCGACACGACGACGTGGTGCAGGGCGGAGATCGCCTCCCGGAACGGCAGGTGCCGCGCCACCGTCCCGGCGAAGTAGGTCGGCTCGCGCAGGGTGTCGGGGACGAAGCCGAGCCGGGTCGCGTCCGCGTCCGAGACGGCCCGGCTCTCGCCGAGGTAGCGATGGACGAAGTTCATCGGGCCTCTTCCGAGACGGAGACGGGTCCCCGCGCCTCCGGCGGGCGCCGGACGAGGGGCACGGCGAGATCGGGATGCGCGTCGGCGACGTCGCGCAGGGCCAGGATCGCGGCGCTGCGGTCCCGGGCCGTGCCGCTCAGGGTCAGGTCGGCGAGGAGCGGCAGCAGCGCCTCGGCGCGGGCGCGGCTGCGCAGGGCCTCGGCCCGGAGGAAGGCGGCCATCCGGTCCTTGGCGACCCGGCCCCGCAGCACCTGCAGCATCACGATGCGGGCGAGGGGGATCAGCCGCGCGAAGGCCGCCTCGCTCGCCACGGCCTGCTCGGTCAGCAGCTCGGTGAGCAGGAGGTGCATCGACGGGGCGGGGTGCTCCAGGAGGCGCAGGACCTGCGCCTCCGCGTCCTCGGGCCGGAGCCGGCTGCGCAGGAGGTGGCGGGCGAGGGTCAGGACCTCCAGCTTGACGCTGTCGGTGACGACGGCGAGCGCCTCGGGCGTCCAGGCGGTCTCCGGCCACGCGTCGAACAGGCCGCGGGCGAAGGCGAGGGTGTCGGGCCAGTCGCTCTCCACGAGGAGGACGGCCTCGGCCGCCGCGGCCTGGAACCGGGCCGGGTCGGCCGCGAAGGCCGCCGTCGCCCAGTCCCGCACCGCCCGGTACGGGTGGCCGCCGAGCCGGGCGATCTGGCGGACGCTGAGGGCCTCGGGGCGCCGGTCGGGCAGGAGGGCGGCGCCGAGGCGGCGGGCCCCGTCGGCCCGCGCCTGCAGCAGGCGCCACAGGGTGCCGTCGTCGAGGGCGGCGCATTCCCCCGGCAGGGCCTCGCGCAGCAGGGCCACGGTGTCGGCGGCGTAGGCGTCGTCGGGCGCCGCGCGGAACAGGCTGCCGATCAGCTCCCGGGCGAGGCGGGGGGCGAGGCCCGGATCTGCCGACGCGAGGCGCGCCACCAGGGGCCGGGCGGCCCGCCGGACGGCGCTGTCGGGCCCGCTGGCGAAGGCGACGATCCGGTCCGCGTAGGGCCCGAGCCGCGCGTCGTCGAGGCGCGCCAGCAGGACGAGGGCGGCGATCCGGATGTCCTCGGATTCCGCGCCGATCAGCGCGTCCCAGCTCTCCGGCGGCAGGCCCGCGGCCCCGGCCTCGGACTGCGCCAGGAGGGCGAGGCCGGCGGACCGGACCGCGGCGGACGGGTGGGCGATCAGGGCGGCGGCGGTCTCGGACGCGACCGGCAGGTCGTGGTCCGGCCACAGGAGGGGCAGGGCGGAGCGCAGACCCCGGATCGCGGCCGTCGCGGCCGCGTCTGGCTCCGGCGGCATCGCCCGCAGCCATGCCACCAGCCGCGCCAACAGGGGCGCCGCGAGCCCGGTGGGCAGCGCCCGCGCTCCGGCGAAGCCGGGGAGGGCCGCCTGGACGTCCGGCTCCGGGCTCGTGAGCAGCGCGGCGGCGAGGTCGGGGTCCGACCAGACGATCGGAGTCCCCGCCTCGAGGCGCCGAAGGGCCAGCGCCCGCGCCTCCGGCTCCGGGCTCGCGAGCAGCGCCGCCACCAGGGCGGCGAGTTCGGCAGGCTCGGCGATCCCGGCGGCGAGACGCGCCTGGGCGGTCCGGAACGCGAAGGTCCGCACGGCGTCGTGCGGCGCGGCCAGCAGGCGCCCGATCTCGCTGGCCGTCAGCGCCGCGCAGGCCCGCGGGTCCGCGCGCAGCACCCGCAGGCCCAGCCGCGTCACCGGCTCGATCCGTCCCTCCGCGGCGAGGCGGAGCGCCAGGTCCGGGCGGGCGCTCCAGAGATCCGGGAACGCCTCGTCACGCCGGTCGGGATCGACGGCGCCGGTCTCCAGGAAGGTCAGCGATCCCGTCCGCGGCCGGGCCTCCGGGGCGTGGCGATACAGGAGCTGGCTCGCGGTCCAGTTGCGGGCGAGCGGCCCCCGCGCCCGGGCCTGCCGGCCCCAGGTCCCGTCCGGCTGCCGCCCCCAGGCGGTCCAGCGCGCCGGCGGGTCGAGGTCCTCCGGCCCGAGCGCCAGCAGGAAGCCCGCCGCGAGCGCCGCGAAGGCCGGGTCCCCGACGGCGCCGCGCTTGCGCAGGGCGCGCCAGATCCGTCGCTTCATGTAGGCGCGGGTGGCGGTGGACAGGCCGAGCCGCGCTTCCGGCCCCTGGCGCGCCGCGTCCACCGCGACGTAGCGCCGGAGGTCGGGGACGTAGGCGTGGCTCCGGCCGGACTGGTACATCGCCTGCGCGGTCTCGAAGCGCTGGGCGGCGGCGCCGAACAGGGCGGCGTCGTCGGCCATCTCGGCATGCTTGAACAGGCGCCGCAGGCCGATCAGGTAGGGCGGCCGCGCCGGCAGCCGGAGCAGGGCGGCGCAGAGCGTCGCGTGCAGGCCGGGCGCCGCCTGCGCCCGCCGGCCGAGCGCCACGAGGGCCGGCCCGACCCGGCCCGGATCGTGCCGGGCGAGGCCGTCCAGCGCCCCGCACAGCCCGTCGACGTCGCCGGCCTCGGCCGGCCGGGCGACCATGCCGGGCAGGTCCGGCTCGGCCTCCGGCGGCCGGTAGGGCCCGGTGAGCGGGGCGGCGAGCGCGAAGCGGGCGAGGTCGTGGACCACGCTTCCGGGCGCGTCGGCGGCGATCGTCGCCAGGACCGGACCGGCCTCCGCGCCCGCCGCCCGGGCGAGCGCCCAGACCAGGGCGTAGCTCGCCCGCGCCGGACCGAGGGTCCGCGCCAGGGCGATCAGGTCCGGGGCGGCCGCGGCCAGCCGCAGCTCGCCGACGCGCCAGAGCAGGCGGTCGCGGTCGCGCTCGGCCCAGCTCTCGCGCAGGCAGGCGGAGAGCCGCGCCCGCAGCACCGCCGCGCGGCCGTCGGCCGTCGCCTCGGGTGCGGCGGTTTCCGGGCCGTCGACCCGGCGGTAGCCGCCGTTGATCTTGGAGACGACCACGCTGTCGAACACCCGTGCGGCCGCCTCGGCGGTCACGGGCTGCGGCGTCTTGGAGCCCTCGCGCAGGGTCGCGCCGCGCCGGCCGTAGCGCGTGTTGACGAAGTAGCGCTCGGGGGTGCCGAGGGCCTCGTTCTCGATCAGGTCGACGTCGTAGACCTTGTCGGAGGTGGCGTCCCGCAGGTGGAGACGCGCCGCACGGACGACCCTCATGCCACCGCGCCGGCCCGCGCGGCCGGGCAGGGCTGCGTCGCGGGGGCGCGACGATCGACGGGTCCTCGCATCCGGGCTCCTCGCGAAACGACCGGGACGGGCCGGCCGGCGAATCGCGGCGCCCGAGACCGCGGCAAGCTGCCCCAGCGGGACCGCAGGGGCAACCGCGCGCGCACGATTCCGTGATCAGGCCTCTGATCAGGCCTCTTCCGGCCCGGGATCATCGCGCATGGCGGCGACCCAGAGGGCGGCCCGGGCGAAGGGCTCGGACTGCGTGCCCGGAGCCGCCAGGGTGGCGGAGAGGAAGGCGGAGAGCCGCGCGGCGGTGGCCGGATGCCCCGCCGCGGCGAGGCGGGCGACCAGGTCGGCGCCGCCGGCGCGGGCGCCGGCCGCGAAGGCCCGCCGGCCGGCATGGAGGGCGTTCGCCAGGAGCGCGGCCGCCTCGTCGAGGAGCGTGGCCGGCCCCAGATCCGGCGCCGGCGGGATCGGGTGGCCGGCGCCGTCCGGGGCGGCGAGGTCGGGCACGACGAGCCGGTCGACAGACACCGACCAGGGCTCGCAGACCAGGGCCCCGTCCGCGATCCGCACCGGGCCGGCGACCTGCCGCACGGGTCCCCAGCGCCCCGCGCAGGCGCCCGCGAGGGCGTCCAGGGCGTGCGGCGCGGCGGGGTCGTAGGCGCGGGCGAGATGCAGCGTGCCGCCCGCCTCCGGCAGCTCGACGGCGGCCTGCCAGATCTGGGCGCCCGGCGCCCAGGCCTGTCCCAGGACCGCCTCGACGGCGAAGACGTGGAAGGCCTCCAGCCGGTCGCGCGGGCGCAGGAAGGCGGGCGGCCGGTCGGCGAGGCGGCGCAGGATCGACGGGACGTCCCGCGCCGCCAGGGGGGCCGGCAGGGTCACCAGGGCGTCCCGCGGCAGCAGCGCCGTGCGGCCCCGCGCGCCCTGGCCGAGGGCGAGGAGCCCGTCGGCCCGGCGCCGGGCCACGCTGGTCAGGATCTGGCCCTGGCCGGTGCCCGCGACGGACAGGCCCGGGCCGAGGAGGCGCCCGGGGAGGCCGGCCACGATATCCGCCTCGGCCTCGCCCGGCGCGAATTCGCGCTCCAGCGCCAGGAGCGCGCCGGTATCGGTGTCGGCCAGGGCCACGCGGGCGGTGGCGCCGCGGCCGCGGGCGAGGAGCCGGGCGCCCAGCGAGACGAGGCGGGTCTTGCCCATGGCGGTCTCGTAGGGCTGGCCGAGGCCGAGGGCGGCCGCCCCGCCCCGGACGCGCCCGAGGAGTTCCGCGGCGAGCGCCAGGACGACGGCCGCGTCGTAGGCGGCGTGGCGCCCGGCATAGGCCGCGAGCTGCCCGGCGAGCTCCGCCTCCGCCAGCAGGACCTGCGTGGCGCCCCGCGCTTCGGCCGCGCGCCGCAGCCGGATGAGGGCGCCGTCGTGGGCCTCCGGCCCGGACACCACACCGGCCTCCAGCAGGCCGGCGATCACCCGGTCGACGGCCTCGGCGAGTCCCTCCTCCGCCGGGCTCTCTGCCGTGGCCGCTCCGGCCGGAGCCGCGCCGCCCAGGCGGATCTCGGGGGCGCCCGCGGCCTCCCGGAAGGCGCGGATCGCCAGCGCGACGTGGGCGCAGCCGCCCCCGGCCGCGCAGTCGCAGCGGGCGTAGCCGACGGCGTCGGGCACGAGGAAGCGCACGGTCGCGGTCGGGAGCCGCGCGGCCGGCACGGCGCCGCGTTCCAGCTCGACCGTGATCCCGGCCGCCAGGAGGCGCCGCAGCTCCGCCGCCGCCGCGCCGCCGAGCCCCGCCTCGAGGGCGGCGCCGTCCAGGGTGCCGGGATCCCAGGCGACCGCCTCCGCGGCCGGGACCGCCGCCCCGTCGGCCATTCCCCCGGCTGCCCCCTCGGCGGCTCCCTCGGCCGGCCCGTCCGCGACGGCCGCGGCCCGGTAGGCGACGACGAGGGCGACCCGGTGGCGGCACATCCCGCTCGCCGGGCAGGTGCAGGTGGCCGCGTCGGGGGGCCGGCCGGGGCCGAGCCGCGTGACCGTGCCGTCGGCGAAGCGCGCCTCGACGGTGCCGTCGTCGGCCTCCGCGAGGGCCGGCCCCGCGCCGGCGGCCACCTCGCGCAGCGCGCGCTTCACCAGCCCGGCATTGGCGAGCTGGATCAGGCCGTCATCCGTGAGGGCGCGGAGGTCGGGGCGGGCCATCGGCGCCGTTCAGGCCCGGATCGCGGCGGCGAGCCAGCCGGCGAGTTCGCCGGGCGTCATCGCGCCGATCTCGGCGCCGGCCGCCACGAGCCGCTGGGCCATCGCCCGGTCGTAGGCGGGCTGCGCCTCCGAATCGAGGGCCGCGAGGCCGAGCACGCGGGTCCGCTGGCCTGAGAGCGCCCGCACCTGCTCGACCAGCGCGGCCTCGCTCGCGCCCTCGTAGAAGTCGGAGACCAGGACCACGATCGCCCGCTCCGGTGCGGTGATCAGCCCGGCCGCGTAGCGCACGGCGCCCCCGATATCGGTGCCGCCGCCGAGCTGGACCTTCATGAGCATCTCGCAGGCGTCGTCGCAGTCGCGGGTCAGGTCGACCACCGCCGTGTCGAAGGCGACGAGGTGGGTGCGGATGCCGGGGAGCTTCCACAGGCAGGCGGCCATCACCGAGGCGTGGATCACCGAATCGAGCATCGACCCGCTCTGGTCGACGAGCAGGATCACCTGCCAGGGCCGCATCTGGCGCCGGTTCCGGGCGAAGAAGTGCAGCCGCTCGACCGTGATCCGCCGGCTCTCGGGATCGTAGTGGCGCAGGTTGTCGCGGATCGTCCGGTTCAGGTCGAGGTCGCGGGCGCCGGGCAGGCGGGTGTGCCGCCGCCGGTCGAGCACCCCCGAGAACGCCACCGCGAGGTCCCGGGCCAGCCGCTCCATCAGCTGCCGCACCACCTCCTGCACGAGCTTGCGGGCCATCACCAGCACGTCGGGCGCCATCAGGTGCTTGGTGCGCAGGACCGCCTTCAGCAGCGTCTCGTTCGGCTCGACCCGGGCCAGCACCTCGGGATTCGTGACCACGTCGTCGATGGCGTAGAGCTCGATCGCGTCGCGCTCCAGCCGCTCGATCGTCTCGCGGGGGAAGAGCGTGTGGACCGCGTTGATCCAGCCCGGCACCGTCAGGGTCGAGCCCTCGCGGCCGCCCTGGCGCCGCTCCCCCCGCGCCGCGCCCTCGGCGTCGCGGCCGTAGAGCCAGTCGAGCGTCTGATCCATGGCGGCCGCCTCCCCCGACAGGGCGCAGCCGGCCCCCGCGCAGGCCGAGTCCGCCGCCTCGCCGAGGATGAGCCGCCAGCGCGTGACCGGGTCGAGGCTCACCGCAGCCGCGTCCCGGCGAGGAGGCTCGGTCCCCGCAGGAGCTCGCTCGCCGTGACCGGCGCGAGCTCGCCGAAGGTCCGCTGGCCCGGATCCGACCGGCTGCTCCAGGGCGAGCCGAGGGTCAGGTCGCCGAGGGTCTGCTCCCGGTCCTCGAACTCGACCGCGCCGGTGAACAGGCCCTCCGAGAAAGTCAGCGACGCCTGGCCGGCGGCGGCGCCCGGGAAGGTCACGGCGCGCTCGATCCACCACACCACCCCGGCATCCTGGGGCGCCCCGAGGGGCCAGCCCCGGGCGGCCATGCCGCGCAGGCGGTTGGCCTCCACGACGGTCCCGGCGAAGCGGCTCGTGGTCGATGCGGCCGCCTCGGCCTCCGTGAACGCGTAGGTCTCGCGGGCGAGCTGCGGGAAGGGCTGGACGATCTCGTAGTCGCCGAACAGCGCCCCCCAGGCGGCCAGCGCCCCGGCGTCGAGCTGCAGGGGATGGGCGAGGCCGATCAGGCCCGGGGCCGCCCCGGTCAGGTCGAGGTCGAGCGGCGCGTCGTCGGCATCCGTGAAGGTCAGGTCCTCGGCCACCCGGAAGGTCAGGCCCGGGCCGGTCCGCGGGTCGGCATCCGCGAAGGTGGCCCAGACGAGGCGCTGGGCGAGGTGGCGCACGAGCGGGTGCGCGGCGAAGCAGGGGCCGAACACCGTCGGCTGGACCCGGCGGGCGCCGGCGAGCATCGCCTCCAGGCGGGCCACCTGCAGGCTCGCCACGGCCCGCGCGTCCTTCTTCAGGGCACCCCAGCGGGCCACCGCCGCCGCGGCCTTCCCGGCCTCGTCGGCCTTGGCGGGCTTGGGCAGGTCCTTGAGCCTCTGGCCGGCGGCGTCCCGGACCCAGGGCTTCAGGGTCTCGTCGAACCCGACCCGGAACCCGCGGGGGCCGAAATCGAGGTCGAGGCCGCCGCGCTCGTCGAGGTCGAGGTCGGGGGCGAGGCGGTCGGCCAGCTCCTCGGGGGTGAGGCCGCGGGCCTCGGCGAGCTGGGCGATCTTCTGCCGGGCCTTCTCCTGGAGCCCCTTGAACTTCAGCTTCTCGGCGATGCCGTTGAGGTTCATCAGCGCGACGTCGGTGCCGATGTCGACCAGCACGTCGAGGCCGGTGACCGCGCGGGCGTGGGCGGCCTCGCCGGGCCAGCGGCGGATCAGGCGGGTCAGGTCGCGGGCCGTGGCGTCGGTGCCGAACCAGCCCAGCGCGCGCAGGGCCCAGCCGTCCTTGGAGGGCGTCCCGGCGGCGATCCAGGCGGAGAACAGGTCCCACGCGAAGGCCGCGAGGCTCGCCTCGGTGCAGGCCTCGCGGACCATCGGCACGCCGGCGTAGACGGCGTCCGGGTTGGTGAAGGACAGCATCTCGCAGAGGGTCAGGATCGCCGCGTCCGGCAGGGCAGTCCCGTCCCGCAGACGCGGCCGGGTCAGCATGGACGGCACGACCCAGGCGGGCGGCCTGCCGACCTTGGCGGGGACGCGGGCGAGGGGATCGCGGTCGAGCACCTGCGCGGCCGCCTCGGTCACGTCCGGTGCCTGGTCCGCGTAGCGCGCGGCCACGGAAGCGATGAGGGCGCGGCCGTCCGCCCGGTCCTGCGCCAGCACGCGCAGGGCGTGCTCGCCGGCGTCGCGCAGCGCCCCGGGCCGGCCCACGGCGTCGGGCAAGAGTCGGGTGAGGGCGGTCTCGGGATGGCGGCGCAGCCAGGCCAGGGCCGGCTCGCGGGCCTTCTTGAGCTTCGTGAGGGCGCGAGCGGCGGGCCCTGCGAGGCGGGCATCGTCCACCGCCAGGACCGCCGGCAGGAGCCCGACCGGATCGGCCTCGACCAGCCCGACGAGGCCCGGCATCGCCCGCTCGCCGAACCGCGCCAGCATCGCCCACACGATCTCCGGCCACTGCGAGACGTGGAAGCATCCCGCAACGACGCGCGACTGGGCCCAGAGGGCGAGCGCCAGGGGCTCGGGCTGCCGCTCCAGGCTGCCGACCAGCTGGCGATAGGGCGAGTTCGCCCAGTAGCGGCAGGCCTCGTCGATCTGGGCGACGCGCGCGGCGACCCAGGCGATCAGGGCCGGCGGATCGTCGCGCGGCGGCTCGGTGAGCGGGGGCGGGATCCGGCTCCAGCCCTGCGTCGGATGGGAAAGCTCGGTGGCCGCCACGAAGGCCGACAGCGCCTCCGGGCCGTCGAGGGTCACGGCGTTCCGCGCCCGCCAGTAGCTCGGGGCGACCTCCGGCACCGCGTGCGCGAACGGGGTCGGCAGCGGCGCGAGGGCGAGGACGAGGTCGTCCCGGGTCCGGGCCTTGGCCCGCCAGGGCGGGTCGCGCAGCACCCGCGGCCAGGCGGTGGGCTCCGCGAGGGACACCGCGCGGGCCTCCGCCAGGGCGTCGAGGATGCCGGCCCCGCGCCCGCCCGACGCCGCGAGCCAGCCGCGGACCCGGTCGATCCCGTGGGCATCGAGCGCCCGGTTCACCCGGGCGCGCAGGGCGGGCTCGGACCGGCCGCCCGCGAGGGCGGCGAGGCAGCGGGGCAGGATCGCGGCGGGATCGGCCTCCAGCGCCGCGTCGAGGGCCGCCGCGACGGGCTTCTCGTGGAGATGGGGCAGCAGGACCGGCAGCGCGCCGGCCTCCCCGGTCGACAGGATCGCCAGGGCGACCGTGCGGCGCTGCTCGTCGAGGGCGTAGTGCAGCAGCCAGTCGAGGGCCGGCAGGGCCGGCTGCCCGGCGGCGCGGGCCACCGCCAGCAGGGTCGCGGCCGCCTCGGCCGCGTCGAGGGCGCAGTAGACGAAGTAGAGGTGGTAGCTGCGCTTGGCGCGCCAGGCCGCGACCGCCTCCGGCGCCGCGTCGGCGAGGAGCGGCAGGTAGACCGTGTCGGCCGCCACGTCGATCCCGGCGGAGGCGGCCTCGACGACCGCGCGGGGCTGGAGCGGGTGCGGGGCGGGCCGGTCGTCGGCCAGGATGAACGCGAAGGCGCAGGCCGCCGACCAGTCGTGGTCCTCGGCGATCCGCGCGTTCAGGAGCGCGACCGCGGCGTCGTACTCGGCCTCCGGGGCGTGCACGAGGGCGGCCCGCAGGGCGAGGTGGAGCGGCTCGGCCCAGGACAGGCGCTGGTAGGCGCGCGGCGTCTTCGGGGTCGGGCGGCGCCGGTCGGCCAGCCGGGCGACGGCCTCCGTGCCGCCCTGGACCACGGCGTAGCGCAGGACCGCCTCCAGCGCCCGCCGCAGGACGGCGTCGCCGGTGGCGGCCCGAGACGGGTTCGCCTGTCGGCGCGCCTCCGCGGCGTCGACGATCGCGTCCAGCCAGGCGGCGAGGCCGTCCCGGTCCGGCGGCGTTCCGGCGAGGCGCGCGGCCTCGGCATCGCCGAGCGCGGCCGCCAGCGGCGCCGCGATCGCCTGCCAGGCCTCCGCCGCGTCCGGGCGCGGACCGGGGCGCAGGCGGGTCGGCAGCGGCTCCGCCTCGAAGACCGCGGCCGGGGCGGGGGGCGGGACGGGCTCCGCCGGGGCGGCCGGCGGGGGCTCGACGGGCGGCGGGGCGGCGGCCGGATCCGCGGCTGTCTCGCCGACTGTCTCGCCGACTGTCTCGCCGACCGGCCCGGTCGCCTGTGCCGGAGCGGGCTTCCGGGCTGGGGCCTGGGCTGGGGCGGGAGCCGCTCCGTCGGCGCGGACGTAGCCCTTGGCGGTCTTCTCGCGGACGAGCTTGTCCTTCTCCTTCGCGGCCGCGGCCGCGTCGGCGCAGGTCTTGTCCTTGCTCTGGCCCTGGGTGCCGAGGCGCCCGAACCGGACGGTGAGCGTCGGGCCGGAGACGCCGACCTCCCAGAACTTGGCCGCGCTGCCCTCGACCAGTTCGTAGCGTTCCATGGGCTGTCTCCCTCTCACGCGTCGCCGGCGGCGGCGAGCAGGCTCGGCGTCCGCAGGACCTCGCTCGCGGTCACCGGGTCGAGGTCGCCGAACCGGTGGGTCGCCGCGGCGCGCCAGCCGGTCTCCGACAGGGTCAGGGTCCGCAGCGTCTGGATCCCGTCGCCCTCCGGGCCGGGCCGGTGCCAGAACCCGTCCTCGAATCGGAGGACCGCGACGAGGCGGGTGCCGTCGGGCAGCGCGACCGGGCGCTGCACCGCATGGACGTGCTCGCTCCCCGTGTCGGTCGACCAGCCCTGGGGCCGCAGCCCCCGCAGGCGGCGGCCGCCCACCCGGACCCCGTCGAAGCGGTGGGTCTCGGCGGCGCCCCGCTCGGCCTCGGTGAACGCGAAGGTCTCGCGGGCGAGCTGCGGGAACGGCTGGGCGATCTCGTAATCGGCGAACAGGCCGCTCCAGGCGGCCCGTGCCTCCGGGTCGAGGTGCAGGGGGTGGACGAGGCCGACCACGCCCTCGGCCGCCGCGACGTCGAGGGCGAGGGCGTCGTCCGCGGCGTCGGTCGGCGCGAGATCCTCCGCGAGGCGGAAGACGCGCGCCGGCGGCGTCGCGGGCGCGGCGTCCGGGTAGAGGCCCCAGACGAGCCGCCCGGCGAGGTGGCGGATCAGCGGGTGGGCGGCGAAGAACGGCCAGAACACCCCGGGGGCGACGCGGCGCTGGGA
Source organism: Methylobacterium sp. NMS14P (assembly GCF_028583545.1). Classification (NCBI taxonomy): domain Bacteria; kingdom Pseudomonadati; phylum Pseudomonadota; class Alphaproteobacteria; order Hyphomicrobiales; family Methylobacteriaceae; genus Methylobacterium; species Methylobacterium sp. NMS14P. The sequence goes on from NZ_CP087106.1 coordinate 1,542,494, forward strand.
CGCCAGCATGGCCTCGAGCCGGGTGACCTGCAGGCCGGCCGCGGCCTCCGCGTCCTTGCGCAGGGCCGCCCAGTGCCGGGACGCCGCCCTGGCGGATTCGAGATCGTCCGCCTTGGTCGGGCGGGGCAGGGCGGCGAGCCGCCGGCCCTCGGCGTCGCGCAGGACGGGCTTCAGGGTCTCGTCGAAGCCGACCCGGAACCGGCGCTCCCCGAAGGACAGGTCGAGCCCGCCGCGCGCGTCGAGGCCGAGATCGGGGGAGAGCCGGTCGGCGAGGTCGACCTCGTCGAGGCCGCGAGCCTCGGCGGCGTCGACGATGGCGGCGCGGGCGGCCTCGCGCAGTTGCAGCAGCGGGCTCTTCTCGGCGATGGCGCTGAGGTTCATCAGCGCCACGTCGGTGCCGATCCCGGCGAGCACGGCGATGCCGGCCCGGCCGCGGGGCTTCAGGCCGGCCTGCCCCCAGGCGCGGATCTGCCGGGTGAGGTCGCGGGCGGCGTGGTCGCCGCCGATCAGGGCGAGCGCCTGCAGGGCCCACTCCCCCGTCGCCTTCGCGCCGGCCGCGATCCACGCCCGGAACAGCGCGACCGCGAAGGCGTCGAGGCTCTCCGGCGTGCAGGCGGCGCGGACCTGCGCGACGCCCGCGTAGGGCGTGAGCGGGTCCGAGAAGGCGAGCATCTCGCACAGGGCGGCGACGGCGGCGTCGGGCAGGGCGCCCCCGCTCCGCAGGACCGGGCGGGGCAGGGCGGCGGGGACCACCCAGTCGGGGAGCTTCGGCGGCTTGGACGGCACCTGCTCCAGCGGGTCGCTGTCGACGCCGGCGGCCACCGCCCCGGGGACGCCGGGATCCCGCTCCGCGTAGGCCGCGACGGCGCCGTCGAGGGCGGCGCGTCCCGCGGGCTCGGCGGCGAGGAAGCGCAGGGCCGCGTCGGCCGCGTCGCGGTCCGGGCCGGCGGGCCCGAGGGTCTCGGGCAGGAGCCGCAGCGCGGCGGTGCGGGGATGGGCGCGCAGCCACGCCGCCGCGGCCGGCCGGAGCTTGCGGGTGCGGTGGAAGGCCCGGGCGGCGACCGGGGCGAGGTCGGCGGCGTCCACCGGCTCGACCTCCGGCAGGAGCTGCGCCGGATCCGCCGCGACGAGGCGGACGAGGCCGGGCACGGCCCGCGCGCCGAAGCGCGACAGCATCACCGCGATGGTGCGCCGCCACGCGACGTAGTGGGCGCGCTGCGGCCCGGTCTTCTCCCACAGCATCAGCGCCAGGGGTTCGGGCTGCCACCCGACCATCCGGAACCAGGGCCCGTAGTTGAAGTAGAAGAAGCCGGTGAACGCGTCGCGATCCAGGTCGAGCCGGCGGTCGAGCCAGGCCAGGGCGGTGGCCGGATCCGCGTCGGCGGCGGGCACTGGCTCGGCCGGCGGCGGGATCGGCATGTCGTAGAGGGCCTCCGCCTCGGTGGCGCGGATCCGCGCCGCGAGGTCCGTCATGGACTCCACCAGCGTCCCGGCCTCGAAGTAGAAGGTGCTGCGGTCGAGGGCCTCGTCGGGGTCGAAGCCGTGCGCGAAGGGCGTCGGGATCGGCGCCACCGCCCGTTCCGACCGGGCGCGCGCGGCCCCGCGCCGCCGCCAGGGCGGGTCCCGGAGCACGGGCGGCAGGGCCTCCGGCGCCGCCCGCGGCGCGCTGCCGGGGGCGAGCAGCCGGTCCAGGCGCCCCGCGCCCCGGGCCCCGTCGGCCGCCGCCCAGGCGCGGGCGACCGCGTGCCCGTGGCGCGCGGCGAGCGTCACGGCCCGGGGGCCGTAGGCGGGCTCCCCCTTGCCGTGGAGCGCGCCGAGATAGGACCGCAGCATCCAGTCGGGGAAGGCCGCGTCGGCGGCGTCGAGGGCGTCGCGGACCAGCTTGGTGCCCACGAAGGGCAGGAGCGCGTCGAGGGCGTCGGCGGCGCGGGTCTCCAGCAGGGCCCGGGCGACGATCGTGCGCTCGGGGCCGACCGCCCCCTCCAGGAGCCAGACGAGGCCGGGGGTGGCCGGCTCGCCGGCCGCGTCGGCGACGGCGATCACCGTCGCGGCGGCCTCCTCGGCCCCGACATCGCAGGTCGCCAGCGTCGCCCGGTGATACGGCGCGGCGTACCAGGGCGCGGCCTGAGCGGGCGGCAGGTCGACGATCAGCGGCAGGGCCGCGTGGGACGTGCCGTAGGCCTTAGGATCCGGCGGGTCGCAGCGCGCCAGCACCGCGCCGGCGGAGAGGGCGTGGTCGGCGCCGGGCCGGTCGTCCGCGAAGACCGCCGCGAGCCAGCGGGCGAGGGTGGGCTCCGGCTCCGCCGCGGCGAGCCGGAGGGCCGCCTCCAAGGCCTCCGCGTACGCCGCCTCGGGAGCGGAGGTCAGGGCGGCGCGGACGCCGCACGCGGTGGGGAGGTCCCAGGCCGAGACCGGCAGGGAGCCGTAGCGGCCGGAGGGGCGGGGCCGCAGCCGGTCGAACAGGGCCACGAGCGTCCCCCCGGTGCCGGAGCGGGCCACGAGCCAGCGGGCGAGATGCGTGAACGCCGCCCGGGCCGCCGGCCCCTGCGGTCCGGGCTTGGCGCCCCAGGGGCGCTGGCTCAGCGCCGGGCAGGCAGCCTCGATCCGCTCCAGCCAGGCGCGGACCTCGTCCGGGTCGAGGGCCGGCGGCGCGCCGTCGAGCCGGGCGGCGAGGGCCTCGGCCTGCGCGCGCGCCTCGTCCGGGGCGTCCGCCAGCAGCGGGCGGATCCGCGCCGCGAAGGCGGCCCAGTCGGCCGCGGCGTCGAGGGGCGCGCCGGGACGGCCGCGCGTGGGCAGGGGCGTGCCGGTGAAGATCGGGACGCGGGGCGCCTCCGCACTGGCGGCGGGGGCGGGCGGGGCCTCGGCGGACTCCGGATCGGCGCCCCGCGCATCGGCGGCCCGGGCCGTCGCCTCGATACCGGAGGCCGGATCCGGCTCGGCGGGCGCCGGGTCGCCGGCCGGGCGATAGCCCTTGCCGGTCTTCTCCCGCACCAGCCGGTCGCGCTCGGCCTGAGCCGCCTGCGCGCTCGGGAACTGCTTGGTCTTGGACTGCCCCTGCGTGCCGATCCGGCCGAATCTCACGATGAGAACGCTGTCCTCGGTTCCGGCCTCCCAGAACTTCGCCGATGATCCCGCCGTCAGCTCGTAACGCTGCATGCAGTCCTCTCCCGGTGGCGCGGCGGTAAAATTTTCCTTGTCGCGGCTCAGGTCAACCCGTAGCGGGCGAGCCGCGCCGCGACCCGCGCCTCGCGGGCCAGGGCCTCGGCCTGATCGGCCGGGCGGGCGCGCTGGCGCATCCAGGCCAGGGCCTCGACCTCGGCCCGGGCCTCGCCGAGGCCGCTCCGGCGCAGGATCGCGACGGCGATGCGCTCGCGCTCCCGGGGCGGGAACCACGCGAAGGCCATCCGGAGCGACGGCAGCGCCCGCAGGAAATCCGCGTCGCCCCAAGCGGCCACCAGCCCCTCGACGACGGCGAGGGTCGCGTCGGCGGCGATCTCCTCGCGGGCGAGGGCGAACAGGCCGGCGAGGAAGTCGCCGAGCGTCGTGGGCAGGCCGAAGCGGCGCAGCCAGGCCAGGGCGGCCTCCGGGTCCGATCCGGCCGCGCCGCAGGCGACCCGGAAGCCGAGCGCCGCCCCCGCGAGGGCCGGCGGCGTCTCCGGATCGGCGAGGCGGCGGCCGAGCATGGCGGAGAACGGCGCGCGCAGGTCATCGAGGCCCGGAATCTCCGCGCCGACCTCGCGGAACAGGTCGCGGCAGGCGAGGACCAGCGGGACGGCGCCGAGCCCCGCGCGCGGGTCCCGGACGGCCTCGACGACGAACAGCGCCCGGGCCGCCAGGACGGCGCAGAGGCGGGCGAGGGCCGGCCGCGCCGGCGCGAAGGCGTCGCCGAACCGGTACAGCCGCACGATCCCGGCCCCGGCGGCGCCGAGGGCGGCGGCGTCGTGCGCCGCCGCGATGCCCGCGCTCAGGCGGGCGAGCAGCTCGCCCTCCAGGGTGAGGCCGGCGAACAGCGCGTCGGACAGGGCGCCGGTGAGGATTCCGAGGGAATCGGGCGCCGCCTCGACCCGGGCGGTGATCCGGGCGGACGCGGCCATCTCCAGGGTCCCGCCCCAGAGCGAGGCCTCGATCAGGGCGCCGAGCCAGTGCGGGTGGCGCACGAGCGTGAAGCGCTCCCGCGGCAGGCCGGGCTCGGCCCGGTCCGGGCCCTCGCGGGCGATCCCCGGCAGCCCGAGTAGCACCAGCCGGTGCAGCAGGTGCGCCCGCGCCCGGTCGCCCGGCGCGGCCCAGTCGAGGTCGACATGGCGTCGCGCCGGCCCGGGCTCCAGGTCGGCGGCGCGCAGGCGCTCGGCGACGTCGGCCACGAGGGGCGGCTGCCGGGTGCCGGAGGCGAGGCGTCCCTCGCGCGGGCCGGTGAGCGCCCGCAGCATCGCGGCGAGCGCGGGGTGGCCGGGCGCGGCGGCGCCGGCCGCCCAGGCCGGCGGGCTGTCGAGGGCGTCCTTCACCAGGGCGGCGAGGGCCGCGTCGATCAGGTCGGCGCGCAGAATCGCCGGATGGGCGCGCAGCCGGGCGAGGGCCTCGGCGTGGACCCGCCAGGCGACGCGGTCGGCGGTGGAGACGACCTGCCCGGCCTCGCGCAGGGCCGCGGTGATCGCCGTCATCGCCCAGTCGGCCGCGGGAGCGAGGCCCGACTCGGCCACGCGCTCGTAGTAGCCCGGCGCCGGCATGCCGGCCGCGTAGCCCGAGAACCGGTCGAGCCGGGGATAGGCGTAGGGCACCACGTAGCTGCCGGTGCGCAGGTCCGGCTCCGGCGGCGCCGGCTCGGGCCGGGTCCCGTCCGCCCCCGCGGCGTGGCGCCGGACGGCGTCCGCGTGCCAGCCGCCGCAGACGAGGACGACCGGCCGGTCGCCGGCCGCCCGCAGGGCGTGGGCCGCGTAGGCGCCCATGAAGCGCTCGCGGGCCTCCTCGGCGGGATCGTCCGTGCCGGGCGGGCGCAGCAGGGCGAAGTAGCGGTCGAGCCGGGCGGGCAGCTCCGCCTCGGGCGCCGCTTCGGCGAGGACGTCCCAGAGGGCGTCCTGGTCGGCGACGCCGAGGGCGGCGGCGAGCGCCCGCTCGGCCGCCTCGGCGCGGGCCCCGTGCGGGTCGGCGTAGCGGTTGGCGCGGCGCCCGAAGGCCGGATCCCAGGCCGGCAGGTCGCAGAACAGCGTCTCGGCACCGACCGCCCGGCCCGCCTCCAGGGCCTGCCATTCCGGCGAGAAGGCGCAGAACGGCGTGTAGGAGGCGGCGCTGCCCGCCGCGTCGGCCCGGAACGAGAAGATCGCCACCGGCAGGTCGTGGCCGAGGGCGAGGTCGGGCAGGTGCGGGTTGAAGTCGACCGGCCCCTCGATCAGCACGCAGGCCGGCCGCAGCGCCGTGATCGTCCGCCGGACGAGCCCGGCGCAGGCCGGGGAATGGTGGCGCACGCCGATGACGGTCAGGCGGCCGGGATCCGGCGCGGGACCGCTCATTGCGGGGTGAGGAGGTGCCGCGCCGCGTAGAACTCGCGCCACGCCGCGCCGGAGCGGCGGCTGACGCGCTGGTCGAGGTAGCGGCGCAGGCGGGCGAGGTCCTCGGCGTCGTCCTTGGCGGCGGTGCCGGCGAGGCAGGCGACGATGTCCTCCGGCTGGCCGGCATCGCCCCGCAGGAAATGGCCCTTCACCCCGATGGCGTGGGCGACGCTGACCGCCTCCGCGGTGCTCATCACGGACGAGAGCCGCTCCATGCCGGTGCCCTCGGTGTCCACGGCCTCGCGCAGCTCCCGGAAGCAGGTCACGAGGAGCTCGAGCACCTCCGGATCCGGGCCGCGGGGCACGCCGGAGCGGGCCAGCAGGGCCGTGGCCTCGCGCTGCACCAGGGCGAGCTCGGCCTCGAGATCGGCGATCGGGAACACGGTCTCGAAGCCGAACCGGCGCTTGAGGGCTGCCGACATCTCGTTGACGCCCCGGTCGCGGGTGTTGGCCGTGGCGATCAGGTTGAAGCCCTCCCGGGCGTAGACCATCCCGTCCGCGCCGGTGAGTTCGGGCACGGCGAGCACCCGGTCGGACAGGACCGAGAGCAGGCTGTCCTGCACCTCCAGCGGGCAGCGGGTCAGCTCCTCGAAGCGGACGATCCGCCCCTCGCTGAGGCCGGTATGGAGGGCGCCCGGCACCAGGGCGCGCGGGCTCGGTCCCTCGGCGACGAGCAGCGCGTAGTTCCAGCCGTAGCGGATCTGGTCCTCGGTCAGCGACGCGCCGCCCTGGATCGTCAGGGTCGAGCGCCCGCTGATCGCCGCCGCGAGGAGTTCCGAGAGCAGGCTCTTGGCGGTCCCGGGCTCGCCGATCAGCAGGAGGGCGCGGGAGGTCGCCAGGGTGACCATGGCCCGCTCCACCAGCGCCGGGGCGCAGACGACCTTGGCGGGGGTCGCGCCGTCGCCGCAGATGAAGCGCCGGACGGCCTGGAGCGAGAGCTGCCAGCCGGGCGGCCGCGGCGCCGTATCCTCGGCGCGCAGGCGGGCGAGCTCCGCCGCGTAAACGTCCTCGGCCGGGGGTCTCTGACGCGCCTCGCGATCGCCGCCTGCCCGCACCGCCTTCGCCATGCACCCGTCCCCTGCCGTCGCGCCGACTCTGTCGGCCTATCCTGCGATCGGCAGAGCATGCCCCGGCACGCGCGGGTCTCTCAAGCGTTTCCGCGCGTCGGCGAGCCCGTCGCCAAGCATCGGCGGTCCGGCGCGGGCATCAGCCGGCCCGCGCGGTCCCGGGCGATCCGGCGGACGATCCGGACAGAGCGTCGTCCCGAAGAAAGCCTACATCGACACCAAGCACAGCGTCAGGATCGCGACTTCGAAGACGATCCAGCTGCCGAAGACGACGACCAGCTCCCAATCGGTTCTCTCTCTGGTCTTGGCCAAAGCGTACATGTTCGACCTCCTCGCGGAGCCCGATAGGCCGCGAGCGAATTCAGTCACCGCGATGAAATGCAACGCACACCAATATTCAAACAGATTCTGGCGCGGATTGCAATTGTGCACGCCCGCGATAACGCGAACATAAATCAATACATCGTCACCGAAATGCGCGCCCGCGCCTTCTTCGATGCAGAATTATCGCAGCGCAGCAAGTATTGTTCCGCAACTCCGGCGCCCGCGCCGACCCGATCCCGGGCCTGTGAACGGGATCGGGCCGGCCGCGTTGCCCCGATACGCCCGGAGAGGCGGCCTGGGGAAACGTTCGAGGATTCGCACATGAAGACGTTGATCAGCCTGACCGTCGCCGGCCTCCTGGCAACGGGCGCGGCCGCCACGGCCGCGGAGAATACCGGCCCACGCATGCAAGGCTCGCCCAACGCGGCCGGCTACACGGGCAAGGGCGAGATGGGCAAGGGCGAGATGGGCAAGGGCGAGACGACGGGCACGACGACCGGATCTCCGGGCTCGGAGATGCCGAAGCAGGATGGCCGGATGAAGGGTCCGCCGAACGCGGCCGGCTTCCAGCCGGGCGGCAGCGATGGCGGCTCGGCCGGAGCCTCGGGCCGTCGCTGACTGGGCCCTGCCCCGGGCCGCTAACACGGCGGTCACCCGGCGGTCTCCCGGCCGGGGCGCCGGCGTCGCGATTGATACCGGGGGCCCGGCCGCGATAGGCCTGGACGGCGGCCGAACCGGCTGCGCAACGCGGAAGGCCCCATGAAACACGGCGCGCGCAACGACATCCCCGCCACGGTGACGGCGATCAAGCGCGGGGATGTGATGGCCCAGGTCGAGGTGGAGCTGGTCGGCACCGCCTACCGCATGGCCTCGGTCATGACGGTCGACTCGCTGGAGGAGCTGGGCCTCAAGGAGGGCGACACCGTCCACGTGCTCGCCAAGGCGGTGAACGTGCTGCTGGTGAAGCCGTAGCGGCCGGACGCGGGGCGGCCATCCCCCCATCGTCACCCCATCGTCATGCCGTCGTCATCGGGCTGGCCTAGGGCGGCGCCTCCCGCCCACCCGACCGGCTGCGCTCACCCGATGGATTGGTTCGACCTGCCCGAAGACCCCCAGCCGCCGTCGACCGCCGACGAGAGCCGGATGCGGCTCTACATCGCCGCGGGGCTGATCGGCATCGGCGCCCTCGGGATGGTCGGCGGGATGCTGCACATCCTCCCCGCCTGACGGCCGCCGCGCGGGCGCCGTCAGGCCGCACGGTCCGCCGCCGGTCCGGCCGCGAGCGCGCCGCGGTCGACCGGACCGGCGCGCCCGAACCGCGCGTAGAGCGCCGGCAGCACCACCAGGGTCAGCAGGGTCGCGCTGATCAGGCCGCCGATCACCACCGTGGCCAGCGGCCGCTGCACCTCGGCCCCGGTGCCGGTGGCGAGCGCCATCGGCACGAAGCCCAGGGAGGCGACCAGCGCGGTCATCGCCACCGGCCGCAGCCGGGTGAGGGCGCCCTCGCGGATCGCCGCCCGCAGCGGCCGCCCCTCGGCGACGAGCTGCTTGATGAAGGTCAGCATCACCAGGCCGTTGAGCACCGCGACCCCCGAGAGCGCGATGAACCCGACCGCGGCCGGCACCGAGAGCGGCATCCCCCGCAGCCACAGGGCCGCGATGCCGCCGGTGAGCGCCAGCGGCACGGCGCTGAACACCAGGAGCGCGTCCCGCGCGCCGCCGAGCGCCGAGGTGAGCAGCAGGAAGATCAGGAAGAAGCAGACCGGCACCACCACGGTGAGCCGCGCCTGAGCCGAGGCGAGGTTCTCGAACTGGCCGCCCCAGGTGACGTACGAGCCCGCCGGCAGGGTCACCTGCGCGGCGACCTTGGCCTGCGCCTCCGCCACCAGCGAGCCGATGTCGCGCCCGCGAACGTTGGCGGTGACCACGACCCGGCGCCGGCCGTTCTCGCGGCTGATCTGGTTCGGCCCCTCGCTCACCGAGAACTGCGCCACCTGCCGCAGGAGCACGGAGGCGGCCCGGCCGTTCGCGCCCGGGGGGAGGGGGACCGGCAGGTTCTCCAGGGCCTCCCGGTCCTCGCGGACCTGGTCGGTCAGGCGCACGACGATCGGCACGCGCCGGTCGCCCTCGAACACGACCCCGGCGTCCCGGCCGCCCATGGCGGCGCCGATCACGTCCTGGATCGCGCCGGTGCTGAGGCCGAGCCGGGCCGCCTCGGTCCGGTCGATCCTGATCTCGAAGACCGGCAGGCCGGCGATCTGCTCGACCTTCACGTCGTCGGCGCCCGGGATCCCGCGCAGGATCGCGGCGATCCGGTTGGCGGTCTCCAGCATCGGCTCGAAGGCGTCGCCGAACACCTTCACGGCGAGGTCGCCCCGCGTCCCGGCGAGCAGCTCGTTGAAGCGCAGCTGGATCGGCTGGGAGAACTCGTACGTATTGCCGGCGAGCTCGCCCAGGGCCGCCTCGATCTGCTCCTGCAGTTCGGCCTTCGACAGGCCCGGGTCGGGCCACTCGGCCTGCGGCTTGAGCATCACGAACGTGTCGGAGGAGTTCGGCGGCATCGGGTCGGTGGCGACCTCGGCGGTGCCGGTCTTCGAGAACACGTAGGCGACCTGCGGGAACTTGGCGATCGCCCGCTCCACCTTGAGCTGCATCGCCTGCGACTGGGTGAGGGAGGTGGACGGGATCCGCGTGGCGTTGAGGGCGATGCTCTTCTCGTCGAGCTGCGGGATGAACTCGGTCCCGAGCCGGGTGGCGAGCAGCCCGGCGCCCGCGAGGAGGAGCAGCGCCGCCCCGACGAACGGGGCCGGCGTCCGGATCGCCGCGGCGAGGACGGGCCGGTAGAGCGCCTTCAGGCCCCGGACGAGGGGGTTCTCCGCCTCGGTGACCCGGCCGGTGACGGCGATGGCGATCAGGGCCGGCACGAAGGTCAGCGACAGCACGAAGGCCGCCGCCAGGGCGAGGATGACGGTCAGCGCCATCGGCTGGAACATCTTGCCCTCGACCCCCGTGAAGGTCAGGAGCGGGACGTAGACCAGGATGATGATCGCCTGCCCGTAGAGGGACGGCTTGATCATCTCCTCGGCCGAGTCCCGCACCGTCTCCAGGCGCTCCTCCAGCACGAGCGGCCGCCCGAGAGCGTGCTGCCGCTCGGCGAGGTGGCGGAGCGCGTTCTCGGTGATGATCACCGCCCCGTCGACGATGAGCCCGAAATCCAGAGCCCCGAGGCTCATCAGGTTCGCCGAGATCTTCCCCTCGACCATGCCGGTCACGGTCATCAGCATGGCGACCGGGATGACCAGCGCGGCGATCAGCGCCGCCCGGATGTTGCCGAGCAGCAGGAACAGCACGACGATCACGAGGGCCGCGCCCTCGGCGAGGTTCCTGCCGACCGTGCGGATCGTGGCCTCGACGAGCTGCGTCCGGTCGAGGACGGTCTGGACGACGACGCCGGGGGGCAGGGCGCGCCGGATCTGGTCCATGCGGGCGTCGACGGCGGCCGCCACCGTGCGGCTGTTCTCGCCGATCCGCATCAGGGCGGTGCCGATGACGCTCTCCTGCCCGTTCTCGCTCGCCGAGCCGGTGCGCAGGTCGCGCCCGATCCGCACCGTGGCGACGTCGCGGATCCGAACCGGCACGCCGCCGCGGCTCGCCACCACGACGTCGGCGATCGCCTCCGGGCCCTCCAGGCGGCCGGCGGCGCGGACCACGTAGCTCTCGCCGTTATCCTCCAGGTAGCGGGCGCCCTGGTTGGCGTTGTTGGCCTGGAGCGCCCGGGCGACGTCCGCGAAGGACAGGTCGAGGGCGGTCAGCTTCGTGGGGTCCGGCTGGACGTGGTACTGCTTCTCGAAGCCGCCGATCCCGTCGACGCCGGCGACGCCCGGGACCGACTTGATCTGCGGCCGTACGATCCAGTCCTGCACCGTGCGCAGGTAGGCGACCTGCTCCAGCTCCGTCCTGAGCACCTGCCCCTCCGGGGTCCGGTAGCTCCCGTCCGGCTGCCAGCCCGGCCGGCCCGCCGGCACGGTCGCGCGCTCAGGCAGCGGCGCGTACTGGACCGACCACATGTAGATCTCGCCGAGGCCCGTGGAGATCGGGCCCATCCGCGGCTCGACCCCCGACGGCAGGTCCTCCCGCACCTGGGCGATGCGCTCGGCGACCTGTTGGCGGGCGAAGTAGATGTCGAGGGACTCGGCGAAGACCGCGGTGATCTGCGAGAAGCCGTTGCGCGAGAGCGAGCGGGTGTACTCGAGGCCCTTGATGCCGGCGAGCGCCGTCTCGACCGGGTAGGTGACCTGCCGCTCGACGTCGGCCGGCGACAGGGACGGGGCCAGGGTGTTGATCTGGACCTGGTTGTTGGTGATGTCGGGCACCGCGTCGATGGGCAGCCGCGTGAGCGCGGCGGCGCCGAAGCTAGATGCCAGCAGCACGAGGAGCAGCACCAGCCAGCGCTGGCGGACCGAGACGGCGAGGATGCGGCTGATCATCGTCCGTCTCCTCAGTGGGCGTGGCCGGCGTCGGCCTTGCCGAGCTCGGCCTTCAGCAGGAACGCGTTGCCGACCGCGATCTCGGCGCCGGGCTCGAGCCCGGCGGTGACCTCGAAAGCCTCGTCGTCGGACCGGCCGAGGGTGACCGGCCGCTTCTCGAACCCTTCGGCCGTGCGCGCGAAGACGACGCTCCGACCCTCGATGGTCTGGACGGCCGCCTTGGGGATCCGGACCGGGACGGCGTCCTGCGCGATCTCGACCTCGGCGGTGACGAAGGTGCCGGGCCGCCACGCGAGGTCGGGGTTCGGCAGGGCGACCACCACCCGGGCCGAGCGCGTGTCGGGGTTGAGGAAGGGGCTGACGAAGATCACGCGGCCCTCCGCCCGGCGCTCCGTCTCGCCCGTCCGGCCGGGCGTGACCGTCACGCGGGCGCCCTCCCGCACCTGGGCGAGGTCGAGGGTCGGCACCGACAGCTCGATCCAGACCGTGGAGAGGTCCGCGACCGTGTAGAGGTCGGCCGGGTCGCCCTCCTTGCCGACCGCCGTGCCGACGTCGACCTTGCGCTCGACGATGCGGCCGGCGAGCGGCGACCGCAGGGGGTAGCGGCGCATGGTCGACCGGTTCGGCGTGGCCTCGTCGCGCTTCTGGGCGGCCGCCACCTCGGCGGCGTCGAGGCCGAGCGCCGACAGCTTCTGGCGGGCGAGGTCGACCCGGAGCCGGTTCTCCAGATAGGCGGCCCGGGCGGTCTCGAACGCGGCCTCGGAGGCGCTGCGCGAGGCGAGCAGCTTCTGCTGGCGCTCGAAGTTGATCGTCTGCAGCTCGGCCTGGACCTGGGCGGTGAGGTACTCGCTCTTGGCGTCGGCGACCTCGCGGCTGTCGAGGATGGCGACGACCTCGTTCGCCTGCACGGCGTCGCCGAGGCGCTTGCGCATCTCGGCCACGGTCCCGACCACCCGGGCCGGGACCCGGGCGATCCGGTCGGTGTCGGGCGTGATCGTGCCGGGGACGAGGAGGTGGCGCGCCAGCGTGCCGCCCGCCACCGTGCGCGTGACGATGTCCTGGCCGGCGATCTGGTCGGGCCGCATCCGGATCGTGCCCGCCTCGTCAGCCTCGTGGGCCTCGTCGGCGCCGTGCGGGTGGCCGTGGGCGCGGTCGTGCGCGTGGCCGTGGTCGTCGTGGCCGGCGTGATCGTCGCCCGCGTGCGGATCGGGCGCGGCCTTCGGCCGGTCCGGTGCGGCGGCCGCGTAGCGACGATCGGGGTCGCCGGCCGGCGGACGGGCGAGCCCGGCGGCCGCGAGGGTCTGCCGGAAGCGGTCGGGCAGGGCGGGGACGGCGGCCCCGAGGGCGAAGCCGGCGGCCAGGAGTGCCGCGGCGGCGACCACGGACAGGACGATGCGCATGGGACGGGTGCTCGGCCGGGACGGCGGGGTGCCGCGCGCGGCGGTCCCGGGAGGTCCCGTTCAGGTGTCACGTGAGGGCGAACCCGGAGCCGGTTCGGAATCCGGGCGGAGCGCCGCCCGCGGGCGGCGTCAGCTCACGCGCGCGGGGGGCGCGGCAGCCGGTCTGGACTGACGGAGGGGCGGCCCTGGGCGAGGGGACCCGGCAGCAACCGGCCCGGGGCGGCCGGGGGCGCGATCTCGGTCGCCTCCAGGCGGGCCGCCTGATGGCAGCCGCAATGGAGGTGCTCCGAGAGGCCGGGATCGACGGCCGCCGGGGCCGCCGGCGCGTCGAGGGCCTGGCCCTGGCTCCGGTCGTGATGGCCGCCCGCGTGGAAGGCGAGATCCGCCGCGAGGCCGACGCCCGGAGCGGCGACGGTCAGAGCCAGGACGAGCGCGAGCGTGCGGGCGACGAGCGCCCACCAGCCCCGCGCCCCGGCCGGGCGCCTATGCCGAACCCCGAAGGTCATCGCGGCCCTTATGGTCCATCCGAGGCCGGGGGCACAAGGTCCGGGATCCGGCCCCGGACCCGCTCAGGCCGCCAGCTTGAGGACCCACTGGTAGAAGTCGGTCCAGGTCTCGGCCCGGGCCGGCGGCTCCGCGACCGGGGACCGGGCGGGCTCGGCCGCGGCCTGGGCGCGGACATCCCGGGGGGCGCAGCCGAACTCCGCGCGGAAGGCCTGGGTGAAATGCGCGGGGCTCTCGAAGCGCCAGCGATACGCCACCTCGGAGATGCGGGCGAAGCGCCCGTCGCCGGCGGCGATGTCGCGATAGGCGCGGGCGAGCCGGCGCTGCCGGATGTAGCCGGACACGCCCCCGAGCGGGACGAACAGCCGGTAGAGGGCGCTGCGCGAGACGCCGAACCGCAGCCCGATCGTCTCGGCGGACAGGTCCGCGGAGGCCAGCTCGGCCTCGATGAAGCGCCGGATCGCGACGAGCAGCGGCGCCCGCTCGGGCGGCCGTGTGCCCCCTTCGTCCTGCGGCAGGCCGAGGGTCGCCGCGCCGAGCAGCGCGGCCGTGGCCTCGGCCGCCGCCGCGGCCTCCGGCTCCGAGAACCCGGTCGCGTGCGCGCTCAGGGAGCGCAGGTGGTCGTTGAGCATCCGGCCGAACGGCGTCGCGCCCCGGATCACCGAGCCGTGCAGGGCGTCGAGGCCGCTCTGCCGGGATCCGAAGAGCGGGCGCGGCAGCACCACCGTGATGGCCTCGTAGTCCGTGGAGGCGGCGGAGAGCGGCTGCGACAGGTCGAACAGGCAGATGTCGCCGGGGGCGCAGTCCCGCTCCCGGCCGCCGATCGTGACCCTGGACTGCCCGGAGACGCGCATGTGGGCGACGATGTGATCGACGCCCATCCGGGCGGTCAGGGCCCGCGCGCGCACGAACCGGAGCCCGGAGGCGCGGGCGCTGCAGACGATCGCGGTGCCGAGGTGGCGGACCCGGGACTGCCCCCGGAAATCGGACAGGTCCTCCCGGCGGATCGTGAAATCCCAGAACGGCGCGACGGCGTCGCGCCAATCGTCGGCCTGACGAGGGCCCGGGCTCTCGCCCGTGAGCTGCAGGATCGGTTTCGGTCGCATCGCCCGTGTCGGTCCTGACCGAGCGCGCAGCCCGGTCACGCCTACAGTATGGCGATTCTGTCTGCTCAGAAAAGTGGCACTCCGTTCCAATCACCGGACTCTGAGGTGCGCCCTCGTCCGGGCGCGGCCGGCGAGGGGCCGGAAACAGAACGTCCCGCGAGCCGGGTGGCCGCGGGACGGAGAGTTGCACGGTTGTGAGGATCGAGGGCTTCGACCCTTATGGTTAACCGTCGGTTACCGGCCGCTCGGGGCCGCGCCGCTGCCGGTGGCGCCGTTGCCGGTGCTGCTGTCGCCCGCGGGGGCGCCGGGGGACGAGGTGTTGCCGTTGGGCGTGCTCTGCGCGGCGGCCATCCCGGCGCTGCCGGCGACGAGCGCGAGGGCGAGCAGGGCGGATTGAACGGTGCGGCTGGTCATGGCTCTCCTGAGGATCCCGATCGGGTTCTCGACGAGGGTTCTCGCCGTGCCGGCCCGTGCCGGCGTTGGCTGGAGAACCGCCGCCCGGCGCCGCCCGTTCCCGCCGGGGCCGGGCCGGCGCGAATCGGCCGCAGCCGCCCACGGCCGCTCGTCGGGAACACCCGCGAGTCCCCCGAGCTTGTCCGAGGGTCGAGGCCGGGAGCGTGGCGTGAAGGTGTTCCGGATCATGCAGGCGGCGACCGGCGCGATTCTCTGGAGCGGCTCGGCGCTCGATCCCCTGGCGGCCCTCGACGCGATGGCGCGCGCCGCCGGCTTCCGCGACCGCACCCGGATCCCGAACCACCTGCGGGCCGGCGGCCTCCACGTCGAGGAACTGCGAGCCTGATCCCGCCGCGCCGGCGGAGCCACTCGGAGGGAGACCATGACCAAGCTGTTCATCGCGCAGGTGCGCGACGGGGGCGGCGAGCGGCCGCTCGTGACGGTCCGGGCCGAGGCCGAGGGCGAGGCGCGCCTGTTCCTGGCGGCCGCCTATCCGGACGCCGAGATCGCCCACGTCGCCGAGCCCGGCGACTGGACGAGCGACGCCGATACCGGATCCCGGGCCGGGGACATCCGCGAGCATCCCGGCGTCGCTTGGCAGGCCCCGTCCAGCCTCGCGGGCTGAGGCGCGTCCCCGGGCCGCGCAGCCCGTCCCGGCCGCCTGAACCGGTGTGTACCGGGGAGAAGTCGGGGAGAAGCGGGGAGAACCGGGCGGTGCGGACAATTGGAGCGACGCCGTTCACCGGTCCCTAGGGGCGCCGCACCGAAGGTGCCGCATGCGTTCCGCCGATCCGACACCGCGCCTGTTCGCGGCCGCGGCCGCCCTCACCGGCACCGGGATCCTGATGTGCCGGACCGAGCCGTCCTGGGACGGGATCCTGATCGGCCTGTTCTGCCTCGGCCTCTGGGCCCTCGGGACCCTCGGGACCCTCGGGGCACGGCCGGAGCGTGCGGTGCGGCCCGCGCCGGCGAGGCGGCCCATCGTGCTGGAGGCGGTCGTCGTCGAGACGCCCCGGTCCCCGCCGGAGCTGCTGCCCGCACCCCGACCCGCGGCGGCCCGCGACCGCACCCCGGCGGGCTTCGCCCGGCTGCCGGAGGTGCCGACGCATCGGCAGCGCGTGGTCCAGCGCTACACGAGCAGGCGCGGCTAGGCGCGGCTAGGCGCGGCTAGGCGCGGCCGAACACGACGCGCCTGGATGTCGGCCATGGTCGCGAGCTTCTGCCGCACCGCCGATCCCGGTCTCCCCGCGTTGCCCGCAGCCACTCAGGAGATCAGCATGGCCGACAAGTCCGCCGACACGTCAAACGTGACGACCTACACGGTGAAGCAGGCCCTGGCCGCCAAGGTGGCCGACCACATCGAGATCGCGGTCGAGGCGCAGGACGGCACGAAGCTCAAGCTCGTCGCGACCGCCGACCAGCTCGACGCCCTCGTGGGCGACCTGGAGACGATCCTGGACGCCGACGACGCGGAGGGCGAGGCGGCCTGAGCGAAGCTCGGGCGGTCTCTGACCGCCGGATAGCGGCCGCCCGCGCACCCCGCGCGGGCGGTCCGCGAGCGTGTCGGGGACAAGCGCGTGAGGCAGAGCGCGAGAGGCACCGCGCGAGATGGCCCCGGGCCGGATGAATCTGGTATGGATCGCGCTCGACGCGTCGAACCGAGGAGGGCCGGATGTTCCGCGGCGTCCCCGCGATCCGAACCGGCACAGGGCCGGCGCCCGGGATCCTGCTGCGCCACGCCGGCTCCGGCGGCGCGTCGGCCTAGTGACCGGACGGGAGATCGCCATGGCCCCGCCCGAGACCCCGGCGCCCTATCGGCTGCAATGCATGATCCACCGCGAGAGCGCCGGCGGCATCATCATCCACGACGAGCAGATTGCCGGCCCCCTCGAGGAGGTGGCGGTCGCCGCCGCGAAGGCGCGCTTCGCTGAGCTGCGCGCCGGCCGCGCGGGCTCGGCGGCCCTGCGGGATGCCGCCGGGCGGGTCGTCTGGTCGGCCCGGCAGAACGCCGCGACGCCCGGCACCGCGGGATCCGCACCCCGGTAGGCTCAGCCCGGCGCGCCGTCAGGTGAGGTGGCGCGGCTCCAGATCGATCACCGGACCACCGACGTCGAAGAACTCGTCCTCGTACGGGAGCGCCTCGTCCAGCGACTCGGCCTCGCGCCGCCCGAACGGGATGAGCGCGGACAGGATCCCGAGGCAGAGTGCGCCGGCGACGAAGGCAATCAGGATCGCGATGCTCATGGCGGAACACTCGGGCGCGGCCGGCGGCGGAATCAGGCCACCGGAAGACTAAGGCCCGGTTCCCGCACGCCGCAATCGAAATCGCCACCGGTTCGGCCCCGCTCGCCCGACCGGCGCCGCGGGCGCACCCGGAGCGGGCGCCGCAGGATCGCCCCTGCGATCTCCGGGAGGACCGGGCGGCCGCCCCCGGTCGCGGAGAGCGGCCGGGCGATTCGAGGCTTCACCGCGGCGTCGACACCTGGTCCTGCTGGCGGTCGACCGCGTCGCGGACGCCGCGCCCCGCCATGAGGATCTCGGTCATGAACGCCGCGATCGCCGCCACGGTGCAGACCAGCGCCGCCCCGAAGCAGGCGAACAGGACGGACGCGGTCGCCGCATCGCGCAGCGCGCCGACGAACAGCGTGAGCACGGCCAGACCGATCAGGCCGCCCGCCAGCGAGGCCAGGACCACCGCCACGTCCAGCACGAAGGAGCGCCGCCGCAGGAAGGTCAGGTGGCGGGCGAGGCGGTCGGCCTCGGCGTCCGTCGCCCGGGTGGCCTGCGCCGAGAGGCTGTCGACCTTGTCGGAGATCCGGCCGAGCCGGGTCGAGAACACGTTGAGCAGCGTCGCCAGCGCCGAGAGCAGGAAGGCGGGCGCGAGCGCCACCTGGATGATGTGGGCGATGCTGTCGGGTTCGGTCGCGCTGAGGGAGAAGCCGAACATCGGCGGGCTACGCGCGCGCGCCGCCGGCGCCCGGGCCCGACGGCCGCGCGGCGGCGCGACGACAGCGGGCCGGGCGGATCACCACAGGAGACCCTCCGCCTGCAGCCCGGCCACCAGCAGGAACAGCGCCGAGAGGAACGCCACCGCGAGATACGGGGCCGGCGTGTCGGTCATCGAGGCCTCCCGGCCGACGCGGGGCCGACATCTTGGATCCCGATCCGGACCCGGGAGGCCGGCATCGAAGGCAGCGCGACGGGGCGCATGCGCGTCTCCTGAAATTCCCACCGACGACGAGGCCGGCACATAGGGCCCGCGGCGGGCCGGAAAAGCCGCGGCCGTCGCACCGCCCGGCCGTGGCGGCGTCTTCTCCACAGCCCGGGCGAGCCGGCGCCGCGCCGGCGCGGCGGCGCCGTTCCGCCGCGAGATCTGCCGCTCCCCAGGAGATCGACCCGGTCCGGGCCGCGCGACAAGACACGGCGGCGCGGGATCAAGACTGGGACGGGATCGGATGCTGGATTCATCTGCGCGGATCCGCGAGGGCGAGCGCGAATAGGCGCGGCGTGGATGCGCGGACGCGTCCAGCCGCCCGCGATACGGGGCCGGATCGCACGAGATCTGCGGCACCGTCCACGACCGCGCGCCGGGGCACCGACCGTGACCGCCCGTCAATTAATGTTAACCGCTCGCGGGATCGCGATCGGGCTTGCGGGCCGCCGGCCGGTAGGATTTATTAAACCTCGAAGCTTCCTGGTTGGTCCTGGGAACGTTCACCAACAAACTGAAGCCCCGTCCGCCCCCCGCGCGACGGGGCATTTTGTTTCCGGAAACATTCGGATACAGATCCTCTTCTTGGCTTCGACCGGTCGATTCCGCGATGTGCTCCAGCGCACCCGGCTGTTTCGGCGTCGAAGACCCGATTCCGAGCTGTTGCAGCGATGCACTATCGTCCCGGCGCGTCCTGGCGTTCTGTCCGCCCCGCACACATCCCGCCCAACGGGAGACAGAGGACCAGATGATCAAGAAGCTTCTGCTCGCGAGCGCCGCCACGGCCCTCCTGACCGGCGCCGCCTCGGCCGCCGACCTGCCGCGCCGCGCCGCCCCGCCGCCGGTGTTCACCCCCGTCCCGGTGTTCACCTGGACCGGCGCCTACTTCGGTATCAACGCCGGCTACGCCTTCGACGCCAGCAGCAACAACACCAACAGCTTCGGCGTGCCCGCCCCCTACGGCAACGGCACCACCGCCTTCTTCAGCCAGCGCAACCAGGAAGGCTTCACCGGCGGTGGCCAGGTTGGCTACAACTTCCAGTTCACCCCGGGCTCCGGCATCGTCGTCGGTATCGAGGCGGACGCCCAGTACCTCGACTTCGGCCGCAGCCGGAACAACGCCTTCCTCGCCGGTCCGCTGGCCCCCGGCTACTACGTGACCGACCCGCGCGGCCTCTCCAGCCTCGACTTCTTCGGCACCGTCCGCGGCCGCATCGGTTACGCCTTCGACCGCGTGCTGTTCTACGGCACCGGCGGCTTCGCCTACGGCTCGGGCAGCGCCGACCGCTCCTTCGGGGGCTTCGCCGGCAACGACAGCTTCCGCACCGGCTACGCGGTCGGCGGCGGCATCGAGTACGCCCTGCCGACCGACTCGTTCCTGAACTTCTTCCGCTCGAACGCCGTGACGCTCAAGGTCGAAGGCCTATACGTCAACCTCGACCGCAACACCCGCAACCAGGGTGCGTTCGTCATCAACGCCGCCAACAACTTCCCGGTGGTGTACAACAACATCGGCCGCCGCGACGACGAGTTCGCCGTCATCCGCGCCGGCCTGAACTACAAGTTCGGCTCGTACTGAGATCCACCCGCGATCGCGCCCCCCGCACCGCGGGGGGCTGCGTCCCGGTCACCGGGACGTCGCGCGGGCCTCTGGACAGGCCGCACCCTCTCTCGACCTGAGCATCCCCAGCCCGATCAGACTGGCCGCTTGAGCCGAGGAGCGTCCCGGGAGCCACTCCCGGGACGTCTTGCGTTGGGGCGACGACCCGCCGCGGCGCGCCTCAGGCGTGGACCGCGTGCTCCAGCTGCGCCTTCGACATCCGCGACCGGCCGGGCACGTTCTGCGCCCGGGCCTTGCGCATCAGTTCGGCCTTCGTCGTCTCCGACTTGCCGCTGCCCTTGCCGGACGCCTTGGCGGACTGGCCGTCCTCGCGCGCCGCGGCGGCCTTCTCGGCGGCCGCCTTCGGCTGCTTGGAGAACTGCTTGCCCTTCCGGGTATCGGCCCGCTTCTTGGCCGTGCTGGCGGCGTATTCCTCGTCGGTCAGGCTCTCGCGGGCCTTCTTGGGCAGGTAGCGCTCGCCGGTCTTGCCGCTCTCCTTCCCCGACTTCGTGCCCCATTCCTCGTCGGTCCACTGCTTGAGATGGTTGTCGGCCGCCTTCTTGCCGGCGTAGCCGCCGCCCTCCTTCTTGTATTCAGCGGTCGCGATCTGCGCCTTGCGCGCCGACCACTGGCCAGATTTCCCGCCCTTCTCGGACTTCGTGACCTGCGTCTTGACCTTATTCCAGAGTTCGGGGTCGGTCTTCTTGGCGGTTCCTGACATCGGCGCCTCGTGAGAAAGATTTGGCAGACAACACGAGCCCCGCGGCCGTGTTCCTGCGGCGCGTTCGCCCAGTTCGCGCCCACCCGCACGCAACGTCCGCCGCCGCGACCGGGGGCGCCGGATACGCCGGGCGCCTGACGGGTTGGCCCTCGAGGGGATCGGACGCGTGGTCCGATCCGCCCGGGGCTCCGTCGCGGCACGCGGCGGCGCCCGTAGATCAGGTTCCATCGCGAGGGATGCAGCATGGCCGACGCGCCGGACGACACCCAGGCCCAGCGGATGCCGCACGGCGAACCGGAGCGCGCGGGCTTGGCCGATAGCCCCCGCGACACCGCCACCGGCACGGTCAGGCCGCAGGGCGGCCCGATGGAGCGGGCCGGCACCGAGAAGGAGGAGGCGCGCCGGGGCGGGACCAGCCTCGGCGCGGAGCGCGACCGGCCGGGCGGCGGCCGGGGCTGAGCGCCGCCATCGAGACAGCCCACGAGAGAGGAAGACGCAGCATGCAGATCCGGCACAAGCCCCTGCGCGAGCAGGTGATCGTCATCACCGGCGCCTCCAGCGGGATCGGTCTCGCCACGGCCCGGGCGGCCGCCCGCCGCGGCGCCCGCGTCGTGCTGGCGTCCCGGAACGGCGCCGCCCTCGACACCATCGTCCGCGACATCCAGGAGCGCGGCGGCGAGGCCCGGGCCGTGGTGACCGACGTGTCCCGCCGCGCGGATGTCGAGGCGCTGGCCGCCGAGACCGTGCGCGCCTACGGCGGCTTCGACACCTGGGTGAACAACGCCGGTCTCTCGATCTTCGGCCGCCTCGAGGAGGTCTCGGACGAGGACCATCGCCGGCTGTTCGACGTGAACTTCTGGGGGATCGTCTACGGCTCGACGGTGGCGCTGCAGCACCTGAAGAAGACCGGCGGCGCGCTGGTCAACCTGGGCTCCGTCGCCTCCGACCTCGCCTTGCCGATCCAGGGCATGTACTCCGCCTCCAAGCACGCGATCAAAGGCTTCACGGACGCGCTCCGGATGGAGCTCCAGGAGGAGGGCGCCCCGGTCTCGGTGACGCTCATCAAGCCGGCCTCGATCGACACGCCGTTCCCGGAGCATGCCCGGAACTACATGGCGCAGGCGCCCAAGCTGCCGCCGCCGGTCTACGACCCCGCGGACGTCGCGGACGCGATCCTGTACGCGGCGGAGCACGGGCCCCGCGACCTCTATGTCGGCGGCGGCGGCAAGCTGATGAGCGCGATGCGCAAGCGGGTGCCCGCGGTGACCGACTGGATGGGCGCCCAGGTGATGTCGCGGAGCCAGACGGCGGGCGTGGCCGGCAGGCAGCGGGACGGCGCCCTCCGCGCGGCCGGCCGCGACGGGGCCGTGCGGGGCGGCTCGCCCCACCACGTCATGCGCAGCGCCTACACTCAGGCCTCGATCAACCCGGTCCTGACCGGGATCCTGCTGGCCGGGGCCACGGCGGCCGCGGCCTCGCTCCTGGGCCGCGCCGACCGCCGCTAGAACCCCGCTGCGGCGCCCGCGCGTGCGCCAGTGGGACTGTTTGTTTCTAGACAATTATAGAGGAGGTCAGCCCACATTCAGGCCCGACGACCATTCTAGCCGAGCCTTGCGCCGGACCGAACCGGCGCGGAACCGAGCAGAAGGTCTGATGATGATGCACGTGAAGATGATCGCGGCCGCCGCGGCTGTCGTCGGCGGCCTCGGCCTGGCCTCCGCCGGAGCGGCGCCCCTGGCGCCCGCCGGCGCCGATACGATCACCGGCCCCGCCGCGGTCAGCACGGTCGCGTTCGGCTGCGGCCCCGGCTGGGCGCCCGGCCCGTACGGGCGCTGCCGGCCGATCTACCGGCGACCGCGCTTCTACGGCCCGCGCTGCTTCTTCCGTCCGACGCCGTGGGGCCCGCGGCGCGTCTGCCGCTAGGAGCGCCCAGGCACGCGTCCCGACGCGGCGGTTCGGCGCCGATCCCGGCGCCGAACCGTGACCCGACCCGCGGGTTGATCCAGGGGCAGGTCCCGTCTCCGAGGAGGCGGGGCCTGCCCCTTCCCGTTGGCGGTGACGCGAGCGGCGGGCTGGCGCATCCGGCGCCCGTCCGCCGGCATTGTCGAGGATGCTACGACCGGGACCGCGCACGGTCCCGCTCCTGTTGGATACGGCCATGGCCCAGGATCAGAGCGGCGGCGCGAACCCCTCGGCGGCGGAGCGGGCGGCGGCCGAGCGCGTCGCCCGCAAGCGCCTCGGCCCGGACGGTTGCCCGGAACCGGCGCCCGACCCGCGACCGCCGTCCGGACAGGTCCGCGGGACGGAGGCCGCGGCGCCGGACCGCCGGACGCCTCCGGGGCGGCCAGTGGCGGCGCGCCACCGGCCCGAGAGGCTCCCCGAGTAGCCCCCAGAGCAGCGCCCAGAGAATTCTCGTGCCCGGCCGCGGGAATAAAGCCCGCCGCCGCCCGGTTCCCGATTGTGTGGCACAAGGCTGCAGGCAGGAGCACCAGGGCAGGGACCCCATGGCTTCGCAGGCTCTCGACGGGGCGGGCCCGGCCCGGCCGCCGACATGACGACCCTGGCGCGGGCGCGCTTCAGCCAGCTCGTTCTCCCGCGCCTGGACGAGGGCTACCGGCTCGCGCACTGGCTCACCGGCAACGCCACCGACGCCGAGGACGTGATGCAGGAGGCGTGTCTGCGCGCCTACCGGGCGATCGAGGGCTTCGCCGAGGGCAATGCCCGGGCGTGGTTCCTGACCATCGTCCGCAACACCGGCTATTCCTGGCTGCAGCGGCACCGGCCGCGGGCGGTGGTCTTCGCCGACGACCTCGCCCCCGAAGCCCGCGCCGAGCTGGAGATCGGGGGCGCTCTGACCGAGGCCCAGGAGACGCCCGAGGCGACCCTCATCGCCCGCGACGATGCGGGGCAGCTCGCCCGGGCGGTCGAGGCCCTGCCGGTGGCTTTCCGCGAGGCGCTGGTCCTGCGCGAGTACCACGGCCTCAGCTACCGGGAGATCGCCGCGGTGACGGGAGTCCCGATCGGGACCGTGATGTCGCGCCTCGGCCGCGCGCGGCAGCACCTGCTTGCACGGCTCGCGAAGGACGGGCGATGACCGACGACGAGACCCTCCTGCTCCTCAGCGCCTACGCGGACGGCGAGCTGTCGCCCGGCGAAGTCCTGGCCATGGAGCGCCGTCTCGCGGCGGACCCCGATGCGCGGGCCCTGGCGGACCGCCTCCGCGACCTGTCGGGTACCCTGCGCGAGACCCTCGCGGGGCCGCCCGCCCCGGAATCCCTGCGGGCGCGCGTGAT
Source organism: Methylobacterium sp. NMS14P (assembly GCF_028583545.1). NCBI lineage: Bacteria > Pseudomonadati > Pseudomonadota > Alphaproteobacteria > Hyphomicrobiales > Methylobacteriaceae > Methylobacterium > Methylobacterium sp. NMS14P. The sequence goes on from NZ_CP087106.1 coordinate 1,566,203, forward strand.
CGAGCAGATCGGCTTCTCCGACCCGCCCCCGTCCCGCGGCCGCCTCGGAGGCCCGCTCGGGTCCCGGCTCGAGACCTGGCTCGAGACATGGCTCAGGTCCTGGCTCAAGTCCTGGCGCGGGTCCTGGCGCGGGTCCTGGCAGGCGCTGGCCGCGACGCTGCTCGTCGGCCTCGTCGGCGGGGCCGCGCTCGGCGGCGGCGTCGTCTATCTCGACCGCCCCGGCGGCGCCCCGGATACCGGCGAGGCCGTGCTCGCCGGCCATCTCCGCGGCCTCGCGGCCCCGCAGCCCTTCGACATCGCCTCCTCGGACCGGCACGTCGTGAAGCCGTGGTTCAACGGCCGGACCACCCTCGCGCCCGAGGCCCCCGACCTGTCCGACAAGGGTTTCCCGCTGGTCGGCGGCCGGGTCGACATCGTCGGCGGCACCCCCGTGCCGACCCTGGTCTATCGCCGAGACCGGCACGTCATCAGCGTCACGGTGATCCCCGCCGCCGACGGCCCCGGGGCCGGCGAGGAGCGGCGCGACGGGTCCACGATCGAGCGCTGGCGCCTCGGCGACCTGACCTACTGGGCGGTGTCGGATCTCAACCGGCGCGACCTGCGCGCCTTCGCCGACCTGTTCCAATCCCGGACCGGGGGCCCGCCCGGCTGACGCGGGAATAACGGCGGTCAATGTCGGGTTATTACTGATATCGTGATGTCGATCCGGCGAGGATCCCAGCGTGATCAGTCAGTCGCACCTGAACACCCGCAGAGCCGAAACAGTATCCGAGATCGGCCCCGCGCAGGGGCGGCGGTCCCAGGCCGGCGGCGCCCCGGCCTTCCCGGACCCGTCCCTCGTGGAGGCGGCGCTCCATCTCCTGGCCGAGCATCTCGAGCAGGGGCTCGCGGTGACCGACCGGTACGGGCGGGCCCACTTCCTGAACCGCGCCGCGCAGGCCTTCATCGCGCGCGGCCTTCTGTGCCTCGAGCACGGCGGCCTGCGCGGCGCGGCGCCCGAGGACAGCGCGGCGCTGCGCCGGGTCATCGCCCGCTGCGCCTCAGGCCATCGCGGCGGCTCGGTGCGCCTGGAGAGCGCGGGCGGGACACTCTTGGTCGCCGCCTCGGCGATTCCCGGGACGCTGGGCCCGATCGCTGAGGGCGCCGTTCTCCTGCGCCTCACCGACCCCGGGACCCCGCGCCTGCCGGATGCCGGCGTTCTCCAGGACCAGTTCGGCTTCACGCCCGCGGAGGCGGCTCTGGCCGTCGACATCCTGGCCGGGAACGACCTCGCGGCGAGCGCGACGCGCCGCAGGATCACCCGGAACACCGCGCGCGTGCACCTGCGCCACCTGTTCGAGAAGACGGGGACGCGCCGCCAGGCCGAGCTGGTGCGCCTGCTCCTGCTCTGCCCGCAGCCGATCGCGGACGCTTAGCGCGATCCGGCAAAAATATTCGCGCCGCCGGCCACCATTAATCCGAACGGAGGATGCGCACATTCCAGGATAAAGCGACGCTGATCCGGCCGATCGTGGACGAACCGCGGATCTTTCGGCGCAACGGAGGCTGAATCATGATCCTCTCGTTCCTCAAATCTGCCCGGAAGAACCGTATCGCGGCGCGAAATCTTCGTATTCTATCGGCCCTCGACGACGAGATGCTGAGCGACATCGGGCTCGACCGGCGCACGCTCCGCACGTTCTGCGAGAACGGCTGCTCGCACGTGCCGCCTCCGCCGAGCCAGGCCGAGGCGCCCCGGGCCCTCGTGATGCCCGGAGCGCTCGGGATCGCCTTCCGCTGAGCGCCCGCCGCGCCGCCCGCCGTCCCCCGCCCGGGACCCGGCCGGAACGCTCAGATCTCGACGCAGATCTTGCCGAAGTGGCGGTTGCTCTCCTGGTGGCGGAACGCCGCGACGAGGTCGTCGAGGGGGAAGCGGCGGTCGATGACCGGCCGCAACCCGCAGGCGTCGATGCCGCGGATCATCTCGATCTGGTGGCGCCGGCTGCCGACCAGCACCCCCTGCAGCCGGATCTGCTTCAGGAGCGCCGGCACCAGCGGCAGCTCGCCCGCGACGCCCGAGAGGATGCCGATCACCGAGATGTGGCCGGCGACCCGCACGGCCGCCATGGACTGCTCCAGCGTGGCCGGGCCGCCGACGTCGAGGACGTGGTCGACGCCGCGCCCGTCGGTCAGGCGCCGGGCAGTCTCGCCCCAGGCCGGGTCGGCGCGGTAGTTGATGACGTGGTCGGCGCCGAGCCCGCGCAGGCGCTCCAGCTTGGCGTCGCTGGAGGAGGTGGCGATCACCGCGGCCCCCGCCGCCTTGGCGAATTGCAGGCCGAACAGCGACACGCCGCCGGTGCCCTGCACCAGCACCACGTCGCCGCTCTTCAGGCCGGCATCGGCGTGCAGCGCCCGCCACGCGGTCAGCGCGGCGGTGGTGAGCGTCGCCGCCTCGGCGTGGTCCCAGCCCCGCGGGGCGCGGGTGAAGGCGGTGGCGGGCGCGGTGACGCGCGCGCGGGCGTAGCCGTCGACCCCGTCGCCCGGCACGGTGGCAAAGCCCTCGACGCGCGGCGCGCCCTCCAGCCAGGTCGGGAAGAACGTGCTGACGACCCGGTCGCCCACGGCGAACTCGGTCACGCCCGGCCCCACGGCCTCGACCTCGCCGGCCCCGTCGGACATCGGGATGCGCGGCTCGCTCGGGCCCCACATCCCGCTGACCACCGCGTAGTCGTGGTAGTTGAGCGAACTCGCCCGCAGGCGGACGGTGATCGCGCCGGGCCCGGGCTCCGGCACGGGCCGCTCGCCGAAGGTCACCTTGTCGAAGCCGCCGCCGGGCTGGACGATGACGGCCCGGGCTGTCGATCCGGTCATGACGCACCTGTCGCTCCGCGGCCTCGGCCGCCGGGAGGCGGACACTGGCAGGCCCCGCGCGCCGCGTCGAGACGACGGGGTTGGGCCGCCCGCCGCGGGGCCGGGGAGGGCGGTCCGCGCCCGCAACCCCGTCCTGCCCGCGCCGCCCTTGCCGCTGTGCCGCGCCGGCGCCAAGGTCGCGGATCGCATCCCGTCCGTGGAGGGAGGACAGACCGTGTCGACCGAGCGCGTCGTTCTGACCGAAAGCATAGCGCCGACAGCGTCCAAGATCTTCACGCAGGCCGGGATCGGCGCCATCCGGCAACTGCCGCGCGCGGTCAGCCCCGGGGACGCCGGCGATCTGGCCGACGTCACCGTCCTCGGCATCCGCTCGCGCACGCAGGTCACCGCCGCGCTTCTCGACGCCCTGCCCGATCTCGCCGCCATCGGCTGCTTCAGCGTCGGGACCAACCAGGTCGACCTCGAGACGGCGCGGGCCCGCGGCCTGCCGGTCTTCAACGCGCCGTTCTCGAACACGCGCAGCGTCGCCGAACTCACGATCGGCGAGATCGTGATGCTGCTCCGGCGGATCGTGCCGCGCTCGGTCGCGGCGCACGACGGCGGCTGGGACAAGTCGGCCACCGGCGCCTACGAGGTGCGCGGCAAGACCCTGGGCATCGTCGGCTACGGCAACATCGGCGCGCAGCTCTCGAACCTCGCCGAGGCGATGGGCATGCGCGTCATCTTCTACGATCTCACCGACAAGCTGCGCCACGGCAACACCGAGCCGGCCGAGAGCTTCGAGGCCCTGCTCGCCTTGAGCGACGTGGTCAGCCTGCACGTCCCGGAGACGCCGCTGACCCACGGGCTGATGGGCGCGGAGCGGATCCGCACGATGAGGCCGGGCGCCTACCTGATCAACAACAGCCGCGGCACGGTCGTGGACCTGGACGCCCTGGCGGCGGCGCTGCGCGACGGGCATCTCGCCGGGGCCGCCATCGACGTCTTTCCCGTGGAGCCGACCTCCAACGCGGAGCGCTTCGTCTCGCCCCTGCAGGGCCTGCCGAACGTCATCCTCACCCCCCATGTCGGCGGCTCGACCGAGGAGGCCCAGGACCGCATCGGCGCGGAGGTGGCCCGCAAGCTCGTCGACTACGTCCAGACCGGCTCGACGCTCGGCGCCGTGAATTTCCCGCAGGTCCAGCTGCCGCCGCGCCTGTCCGGCGCGCGCTTCCTCCACGTGCACCGGAACGTGCCCGGCGTGCTCGGGCAGATCAACGCGATCTTCTCGGGCCGGTCGCTCAACATCGACGCGCAGTACCTGCAGACGGACGGCGAGTTCGGCTACGTCGTGGTCGACGCGTCGGTGCGGCCGGGCGAGGCGGACGGGGTCCTGCGCGCGCTGCGGGCCATCGACGGCACGGTGCGGACGCGGCACCTCCGGCCGGCGGCGTAGGGGGACCGCCCGCCCCGCCGGACGTCGGTGGTCGGTGGTCGGTGGTCGGGCGCGACCGGCCCCCTCTCCCGCACGGGAGCGGGGACCCGCGCGATCGTGGACGCGCGGATCGTCACGCCCGCGGGGACGGGTTCAACGCGGACAGCGACGAGCCGGCCGCGTGACCGGCGCCCCGCCGGTCACGCTCGCGGCAGGGTGTGGAGCGCCCTCAGGAAGGCGTCGACATCCGCGCGGGTGTTGTAGAAGGCGAGCGAGGCCCGCACCGACTGGTCGACCCCGAACCGGCGCAGGGCCGGCAGGGCGCAGTGGTGGCCCGAGCGCACCGCGATGCCGTGCGCGTCGAGGTGGTGGGCGACCGCCTCGTTCGTCTGCCCCTCGATCACGAAGGACATCACGCTCGCCTTCTCCCGGGCGGTGCCGATCAGGCGCAGGCCCTTCACGTCGGCCAGGCCGCCCTGCGCGTAGTCCAGGAGGTCGTGCTCGTAGGCGGCGATCGCCGGCATGCCGATGCCCGCGAGGTAGTCGAGCGCCGCCCCGAGACCGACCGCCCCGGCGATGTCGGGTGTGCCCGCCTCGAACTTCTCGGGCGCGCTCTTGTAGACGGTCTTCGCGAAGGTGACGTCCTCGATCATGTGGCCGCCGCCCTGCCAGGGCGGCATCGCCTCCAGCAGGTGGGTCTTGCCGTAGAGCGCGCCGATGCCCGTCGGGCCGAACACCTTGTGGCCGGAGAAGACCAGGAAGTCGGCGTCGAGGGACTGCACGTCCAGCGGCATGTGCGGCGAGGATTGCGCCGCGTCGACCAGCACCGGCACCCCGTAGGCGTGGGCGAGCTGGATGATCTCCCGCACCGGGTTCACGGTGCCGAGCGCGTTGGCCACCTGCGTCACCGAGACGATCTTCGTACGGCCCGACAGCAGCGCCGCGTACTGCTCGAAGATGATCTCGCCCCGGTCGTTGACCGGGATCACCCGGAGCGTCGCCCCGGTCTGCTGCGCCAGCAGCTGCCAGGGCACGATGTTGGCGTGGTGCTCGATGGTCGAGACGATGATCTCGTCGCCCGGGCCGACATTGGCCCGGCCGTAGGAATTCGCCACGAGGTTGATCGCCTCCGTGGTGCCGCGCAGGAAGACGATGTCGTCCTTCGACGGGGCGTTGAGGAAGCGGCGCACCGCCTCGCGGCCGCCCTCGAACAGGTCGGTGGAGCGCGCCGCCAGGGTGTGGGCGGCCCGGTGGATGTTCGAGTTGTGCCGCCCGTAGAACTCCGAGGTCGCGTCGATCACCGCCTGCGGCTTGTGGGTGGTGGCGGCGTTGTCGAGCCAGACCAGCGGGTGGCCGTTGACGCTCTGGTGCAGGGCCGGGAAATCGCGGCGGACATGCTCCACGTCGAAGGGCGCCGCCACCGGGCTCGATCCCTGTGCCGCCAGGCGCGGCGCCGGGCCCGGGTAGCGGGCCGGCTCCACCCGGGGGCTCGCCGGCGCCCTGCGGGCCGGCCCGGGGCCGAGGTTCAGGAAGTAGTAGTCGGACGGCGGCGCCTCGGGCGCCGGGGACAGCCGGCCGGTCCGCGCGAAGCGCTCCTGCGCCTCGTCGCGGCCGGCCTTCGACGGGTCGGCCGGCACGAGGTGCGGGGCGAGCGCGTGCGCGAAGGCGTTGGCGCGGGGATGGTCCGCGGCGATCTGCCGGTGCAGCTCCGGACCGCCGGGCAGGGCGGCCGCCAGCGCCGGGGCGCCGGCGAAGGAGAAATCGGGCAGCACGGGGCGCGGGCTCGCCGGGTGGACCGGCGGGATCGCCCCGACATCGGCGAAGGCCGGGCTCGCGGGTGCGAGGTTCGGCACGGTCGGGCCGGAGAGGCCCGGCAGGCCGACCGGCGGCGCCCCGAACGAGCGCGCCGCCAGCGCGGAGGCGTCGGGCTGCGGCACGGCGGGCTGGCCGCCGGCAGGCGCCGAGGGCACGCTCAGGGCGCCGCTCGGCAGCGGCGCGCCGCCCGGGCCCTGGGGCAGGCTCTCGAGAGCCTGCGGGACCTGGGGGCCGGCGGGGATCGCCGGGGCGAAAGGCTGGCTCGCGGCCTGCCCCTGCCCGTAGATCTCCCGGGCGAGGCGCCCGACGAGATCCGCGTGGGCCAGCTCGCCCGGGCTCGCCCCGGGCAGCCCGAGGGCGCGTGCCTCAGGCGTAGTCATGGTAGTTGCCCAGCAGCACGTTATCGAGGCGGGCGATCGCGTCCTCGACCAGCACGGCGGCCGAGAAGTAGCGGGTCACGAGGTGCGAGGCGATCGAGTGGTCGTTGGTGCCCATGTAGCGCACCGACAGGCCGGGCTCGATCTCGCCGGTCACGCCCGACTTCTGCAGGCCGACCACGCCCTGCTCGCCCTCGCCGACGCGCAGCAGCAGGATCGAGGTGGTCTCGGCCCCGGTCACCGGGTCGAGGTCGATCGGCAGCTTGTCGCTCGGCACCAGCGGCACGCCACGCCACGTGATGAACGGCGCGCCGAACAGGTGGACGACGACCGGCGGCACGCCGCGGCGGGTCGCCTCCCGGCCGAAGGCCGCGATGGCGCGGGGATGGGCCACGAAGAAGGCGGGCTTCTTCCAGACCAGGGTCAGCAGCTCGTCGAGGTCGTCCGGGGTGGGCGGGCCGCCGCGGGTGGGGATGCGCTGGCGCGGGCCGACCTCGCCGAGAAGGCCGAACTGCGCGTTGTTCAGGAGCTCCCACTCCTCGCGCTCCTTCACGGCGTCGACCGTGAGGCGGATCTGCTCGCGGAGCTGGTCGATCTCGTTGGAGTAGAGATCGGTGACCCGCGTGTGGGTGTTGAGGATCGTCTGGATGGTCGAGAGGTGGTACTCGCGCGGATCGACCTCGTAGTCGACGAAGGTCGTCGGCAGGCGCGGCTCGCCGGTATGGACAGCCAGCAGCTCGATCCCCTGCTCGCCGTAGGAGTTGGTGTGACCTTTGAGGCGGTCGCGCTCCTCGCGGTACTGCGCGATCTTGGCGCGGATCTCCTCGCTCTCAACCGCGGCGGCGTCGAGGGTCAGGAGGGTCACGGCCGACAGGGCCTTCACGGCCGGGGCGGGCGCGCGCTCACCGGCGAGGCCCGCATCGCCGAAATAGTCGCCCTTCGTGGCGAGCCCCTGGCGCAGGCGGCCCTTGTAGGGGCCCGACAGGGTCAGCTCGACGGTGCCGTCGGCCACCACCGTGAGGCTGCGGCCGGCGGAGCCCTCCTCGTGGATGACCGCGCCGGCCTTGTGGTGGCTCTCGGTGAACTTGGCCGCCAGCGCGGCCAGCTCGGCATCGCCTAGCCGGCTGAACAGCGGCACGGCGCGCAGGGACGACGGGCGGATCAGCCGCCCCTTGCCGTCCCCCTTGCCGTCCCCCTTGTCCTCGGCGACGAGATCGATCCGGCCGGGGCGCGCCAGCACGACGGCGCGGCGGTTGACGCGGTAGACCCCGCCCGCCACGTCCACGAAGGGCAGGAGCCGGAGCAGCCAGCGCGGCGTGTTGGCCGCGTTCTGGACCGAGGTGACGGTCGCCGTCGCAAGGTTGCGTGCCGCCGTGGCGCTCACGCTCAGACCCGGTCCGCTCATCGTTCGTCCTCACTCCATCCAGGATTGCAGGCGCGCCGCATCGATCCGCGCGGCGGCGGTGCGCCCCGCAGGCTGTGCGAGGCGGGCGCAAGTGGTTTCGATCAAGACTTGACGACGATCGCGGCCCGGACGACCGCGTCATCAATCGAAGCATGTATTGTCCGGCGGCCAGACAGCCATCGTCGACCGCTCAGCCGGGCTCACTTCATCGTCGCTCCGGCGCTGTTTGGATAAGGTCTGATTCGGCCGAGGGTCAACAAAAGGATATCCCTATTTTTCGTGGTTTCATGGAAGTGGATCCCCTGGTATGCAGAGCACATAGGACATTGACACCCTCAGACCGGCAGATCGGAGAATTTAATTTTACAGGCTCGCGCGCAGTGGCGGCGGCCGGACGACTTTGTTGTCAGGAAAAATCTTTCGCGCGTCTCAGATGCCGTCCCCGTAGCCGAAGGACTGGTCCATGCTGAGCGCCGGCTCCTCGTCGACGGGCAGGCGCGAGACGACCCGAGCCGGCACGCCCGCTACGGTCGTGTGGGGCGGCACGTCCTGCAGCACCACCGCGGCGGCCGCGACCTTGGCGCCCGCCCCGACGCGGATGTTGCCCAGCACCTTGGCGCCAACGCTGAGCAGCACCCCGCGCTCGATCTTGGGATGCCGGTCGCCGCTCTCCTTGCCGTTGCCGCCGAGCGTCACCGACTGGAGGATCGAGACGTCGTCGGCGATCACCGTGGTCTCGCCGATCACCACCCCGGTGGCGTGGTCGATGAACACGCCGGAGCCGATCCGGGCCGCCGGGTGGATGTCGCAGCCGAACACCTCGGAGATCCGGCTCTGGACGTGCAGCGCCAGGGTCGCCCGGCCCCGGTGCCAGAGCCAGTGGCCGACCCGGTAGGCCTCGAGCGCCGCCAGCCCCTTGTAGAACAGGAACGGGTCGAGGTAGCGGCGGCAGGTCGGGTCGCGCTCGCGGATCGCCACGAGGTCGCGCACCGCGTGGGCGCCGGCCTGCGGGTCCGCCTCGAAGGCCGAGAGGCACAGGTCGCGCATCGACAGGCGGGCGAGGTCGCCGTCCCCGAGACGGTGGGCGAGCCGGTAGGCGAGGGCCTGGGCCAGCGAGCGCTGGTCGAGGACCGTCGCCTGGATGATCCCGGCATAGAGCGGCTCCTCGATCAGGGCCGCCTCGGCCTCGGCGCGCAGGGCCGCCCAGACCTCGGCCTCCGCCGTGCTGCGGCTCGTGATGCGCAGGGGCGGCTGGACCACGGCCATCGTGGCACCCGCGGCGGGCAGGGGGGCGTGATGCATCGGACGTCGCCGATCAACGCACGGCGCGGAACAGGTCGGGCAGGTAGCGCTCCAGGGTGTCGTGCCCCTGGAACTTCACGTCCACGGTGGCCGGAGCGTCGCCCGCGCGGTGGATACCCACCACCCGGCCCCGGGCATGCCGCCAGATCCCCAGGATCTCGGCGAGGTCGGGCCGCGCGAACACGACCGCGTCGCCCTGCATCATCGTCCCTGAGGCCATGCTGTCGGTCCCCCTTGATCGGCCGTTGGCGGCCCGATTCTGCCGCCGGCAGCGCCGGCACCGAGGCCTGCGCCGCCGGCGAGAAGTCTTTTCCGGATGCCCCGGTCAGGCGGAGAAGGTTTCGACCGTGCAGGCCCGAAACCGGAGCATCATTTTCGCTAAGCCTCTGTTACAGAACGATATTTAAGGATCGTCCCGCCTTTGGCAAGCCCGGTCTCTGGCAAGCCCGCTCTCTGGCAAGCTCCGGGCGCGGCCAGCCCCCGGCCGCCACGCGCCATCGATCGCGGCCGCGACGCCGGCGCGCTCCCGCCGGACCCGTGCTTCTGCTCCGCGACGCGGCTTCGACGAACAACCTGCGCTGCGAGTCCTCGCCAATTTGGCAGCACATTCTCGGGCCGGCCGTCTACATTGGCGGTGTCGACGGACAGTCGTGGCCCAGTCGACATGCAGTCGAATCAGAGCCGTACGGAGGTTTGCCGTGATCGCCAGCAAGGAACGGATCGCCCGGATGACTGCGCCGTGTCTGCCGTGTTGCCGCGTCCAGGAAGAGGAGAGCGCACGACATCAGACACGAGAGGCGACCACCGATGCTGACCTATGACACGACCCGGAACACACGTCCCGACCTGAGCCCCGAACCGGCCGCGTCCCTCGGCCGAGCCCTGTCCCGGAGCGTCCGCTCCCATCCCTCCCACGAGCGCGCCGCCCTCGTGAGCGCCCTCGACGACGGCCTGATGCCCGACGAGGTCGCGCAGATCCTCGCCGGCCGCCGTGTGGCCGAGGCCTTCCCGATCCGCTGGGGCGAGAGCCCGGAAGCCTACGCGTCGCGGGCCGTGTCCGAGATGTTCGTCGCCTACCTCCAGTAGGCGCGCCGCTGCCGGCCGCGCCGGCCTCTCCGACCACGAACGATGGAAACCTGTCATGTCGGTCTTCCCCCGCGGGTGGAGGCCCCGGACGGGGACGGCTGCCTGCGCGCTCGCCCTGGCGCTCGGTGCCGCCGGCCCGGCCGCGGCCGGACACACGCCGAAGGTCCGCGCCGCGGCTCCCGCGGGCTCCGCGGTCGAGGCTGCGGCCGACGGGCCGGACGTCCCGGCCCGGCTCACGGTCGGGCCGGGCGGCCGGGACCTGCGGCTCGCGGGGGATCTCGCGGAGGGCGTCGCCGCGCGGGTCGCCGCCATCCTGGCCGCGCACCCGCAGATCGCGCGCATCCATCTCACGAGCGACGGCGGCCTCGTGGAGGAGGGGGCGGCGATCGGGGCGCTGGTGGCGGCGCGGGGGCTCGCCACCTACGTCCCCGACGCCTGCGCCTCGGCCTGCACGCTGATCTTCGTCCGCGGCCGGACGCGCTACCTCGCGACCGGCGGCCGGCTCGGCTTCCACGCCCCCTACGAGATCGGGGCGCGGGGCCGGAAGCACCGGGTGGATTCCGCGCCGGAGCGGGCGGCCTACCGGGCCGCCGGCCTGCCGGCGGCCTTCGTGACGCGGGCGCTGGCAGTGCCCCCGGCCGGGATCTGGATCCCGACGGACGAGGAGCTGCGCGCGGCCGGCATCGTCACCGAGGTCGTCGGAACGGACCGGTTCCCCGACTCGACCCTGGACGCGGATCCGAGCGCGGCCGGGGCGCGGGCCGCGCTCCTGCGGAGCCTGCCGATCCTGCGCCAGGCCGAGGCGGCGGGGCTCGACCCGATCGCCCGGTGGTACCGGGACGGCTACGCCGCCGGCCGGCCGGAGTCGGAGGCCGTCGCGGGCCTGAGGCGGATGGCCGCCGGCTACCTGCAGCGGCGCTTCCGGGCGGCCGACGACGCCGTCGTCCGGGCCCTGGGACACCGGATCCTGGCGACGCTGGAGCGTGCCGGGGCGCGGGACGCGGCGGCCTGCGGACTCCTCGCCGCCGGCGACCTCCTGGCGCTCGACGCGCGCCTGCGGGCCGAGCGGCCCGCGTCGCACGGGCTCGCGCCGCTCCTCGCCCGGACACAGGCCGCGCGGCCGGACGGGGTGGACGCGCCCGCCACGAGCCTGGGCGCCGCGCGGGCGATGGCCGAAGCGGCGGCGCCGTCGGCCGACTGCGCCGCCCGGGTCGCCGAGACGCGGCGGGCCCTCGACCTGCCGCCCGGCCGATCGGCCGCCGCGCTGCGGGCGCTGTTCCTCGCGGAGCCGCAGCAGGTCCTGGCGAGCCGCGCCGGGCCGTAGCGACCCCGCCGACCCTCGACACGCCGCGCAGGCGCCTATCTTCGCACCCGCGGCACGCCCCGGACGGGCGCCGGCCGCGGGGAGACGGGGGTTCGACGGATGCCGGATTATCGCCTGCGCGGGGCGGTTCGTGGCGAGGATGGCGAGATCGGCGCGCCGCGCGTCGACGAGGTGCTCACGGCCGCGGACGCGAAGGAGGCGGTCCGCCTCGCCAACAGCCGCTCGCTGACGATCGAGGACGACGCGGTGAACGCCCTGTGGCTGGTCGACGCCCACGGCACCCTGCTCTGGTCCCTGCGCCGGGCCGACCGGGAACCCTGACGGGGTCCCCGCTCCGGGCCGGCGCCGTCAGGCCGGGGCGCGGCGTCGCGTCTCCGGCAGCGCGGCCGTGTCGGGATCTTCGGCGCCGCCGAGATACAGGGACCGGACGTCGTCGCGCGCCCGCAGGGACGCGGCGGTGCCGGCCAGCGCGCTGCGCCCGTTCTCCAGCACGACGGCGTGGTGGGCGTGGCGCAGGGCGAGGCGGACATTCTGCTCGGCCACCAGCAGGGTCAGCCCCTCGGCGCGGTTCAGGCCGGCGAGCGCCCGGTAGATCTCCTCGACCACGCGGGGGGCGAGCCCCATGGACGGCTCGTCGAGGACGAGCAGCCGGGGCCGCCCCATCAGCGCCCGGCCGATCGCCGCCATCTGCTGCTCGCCGCCCGAGAGCAGGCCGGCGGCGACGCCCCGCTTCGCTGCGAGCCGCGGGAACAGGCCGTAGACCCGGTCCAGATCGGCGCGCACGCCGCCGCGGCCCGAGCCGCGCCCGAGGCCGCCCGCGACGAGGTTCTCCTGGACGCTCAGGCCCCGGAAGCAGTGGCGCCCCTCCAGCACGCCCACGAGCCCGGCGCGGACGAGGGCGTCGGTCCGGGTCCGCGTCACGTCGCGTCCCTCGTAGGCGAGGCGCCCGGCCGTGACCTGGCCGCGCAGGGCCGGCAGCAGGTTCGACACCGCCCGCAGCAGGGTCGTCTTGCCGGCGCCATTGGCGCCGACCAGGGCGACGATCTCCCCCGCCCGGACCGCGAGGTCGACGCCGTGCAGGGCGCGCACCGCCCCGCCGTAGACGACCTCCAGGGCCTCGACCTGCAGGAGGGTCGGGGGGGCGCTCACCGGGCGCTCACCGGGCCGCCGCGGCGGCCTGCTTGCCGGCCGCGTCCGCGGCCTCCTCCGCCGCGCAGTCGCGCGGGGTGATGCCGCGCTCCTTGGCGTAGGCGGTCGCGGACGCCTCGATGATCGGGCGCAGGCTCGCCCAGTCGGGGGCGATCCAGTCGGACACGACGTTCCACTTCGCCCCGTCCCATTGCTGGAAGGTGACGCGGCCCTCGCCCTCGTGGTTGGCGCAGGTGACGTTGATCGAGTGGAACAGGCCCTGGGCGCCGAGCGCCGCCACCCGGGCCTCGTCGAGGCGCAGGTGCTCGAAGCCCCAGCGCACCTCGTCGCCGGTGAGCGTCCGCTGGCCGAACCGCGCTTGCGCGATCCGCACCGCCTCGACGTTGAGGATGCCGTTCAGCACCCCGAGATTGTGGTAGACGCTGCCGATCCGCTTCCGGTCGGCGAGGTTGCCGTTGCCGGCCCCGTAGACCTTGCCGACGACCTCCTGGATCACCGGGTAGGCGGTGCCCGACGCCTGGGTCGTGATGGCGACGTAGCCCTTGGCGGCGTCGCCCGCCGGGATCACGTCCTCCTCCGAGTTCGACCAGACATTGCCGACGATGCGGTCGGCCGGGAAGCCGGTCTTCTGGGCGGTCCTGAGGGCCACCGGGTTCATCACGCCCCAGCCGCGCAGCACCACGAAGTCGGGCCGCAGGCGCCGGATCGTGAGCCACTGCGACTGCTGCTCGTTGCCGGGATGGGGCACCTCGATCTGCGCGACGGTGAAGCCGTACCGCTCGGCGAGCTGCGCGTAGATCGGGATCGTCTCCTTGCCGTAGGGCGAGCCGTGGTAGAGCACCGCGACGGTCTTGCCCTTCAGCTTGTCGAGGCCGCCCGCGCGGGTGCCGAGATACTGGATGATGCCGCTCGTCTCGCTGTAGGGGTTGAGCAGCAGCGGGAACACGTACGGGAAGACGCGCCCGTCGGTGGAATCGGTGCGGCCGTGGTTGATCGTGATCAGCGGCACCTTGTCGGCGGTGATGCGGTCGATCATCGCGTAGGCGATGCCCACCGAGAGCGGGTTCCAGGCGGCGATGCCGGGCCGGGACTTCAGCCGCTCGTAGACCTCGACGCCGCGCTCGACCTCGTACTGGGTCTCGCCCTCGCTCCAGGTGAGCTTGACGCCGTTCACCCCGCCGTCGCGGGCGTTGATCAGGTTGAGATAGTCGATGAAGCCCCCGAAGAAGCCGGTCCCGCCGGCCGCGTAGGGGCCGACCCGGTAGCTCTGGAGTGGGAAATACTGCTCGTCGGCCCACCCGGCCCGGGGGGCCGCGCCGGCGAGCGCGACGGTGCCGGCGAGGAGCGCGGCGCGGAGACGGATCGTCAGGGGCATGGTCGTCCTGGGTTTGGTCAGACGGGGAGGGGATCAGGCAGCGCGGCGGCCGAGGCGGCGGCCCGCCCGGTCGAGGAGGGCGGCGAGGCCGGCGGGCTCGCGGATCAGCACGGCGACGATCAGGGCGCCGAGCACGATGCGCTGGACCATCTCCAGGGTGCCGGAATCGAACCCGTCGCCCAGGAGCGCCGCGCCGAGGCGCGACAGGAGCAGGGGCAGCACCACGATGAAGCCCGCACCCAGGAAGGCGCCGCGCAGGGTGCCCAGGCCGCCGATGATCACGATGAACAGGATCTGGAAGGAGCGGTCGAGGTTGAACCCCGCCGGCTCGACGGTGCGCAGATACGCGAAGGCCCACAGCGCCCCGGCGACCCCGATCACGAAGGACGAGGCCGCGAAGGCCAGGAGCTTGGTCCGGGCGACCTTCACGCCGACGAGGCGGGCGGCGGTCTCGTTGTCGCGGATCGCCACGAGGTTGCGGCCCGTGGGGGAGTCCACGAGGCGCCAGGCGAGGACGGTCAGCAGCGTGACCACCGTGAGCGAGACCAGGTAGCGCCCGCGCGGATCGTCGAAGGACAGGCCGGCCACGACCAGCCGGGGGGCGGTGATGACGCCCGAGGGGCTGTCGGCGGAGATCCAGCCGATCCGGTTCAGCGCCCAGGCGACGAAGAACTGCACGGCGAGCGTCGAGACCGCGAGGTAGAAGCCCCGCAGCCGCAGGGCCGGCAGCCCCGCCACGAGCCCGGCGAGCGCCGCCACGAGGCCGGCGAGCAGGAGCGATGCCGGGAGCGGCAGGCCGGGCAGGCGCAGCGACAGGTTGAAGGCCGCGTAGGCCCCGACCGCCATGAAGGCGGCCGAGCCCAGGGAGAGCAGCCCGGCATAGCCGGTGAGCAGGTTGAGCCCGAGGCCGGCCAGCGCCAGGGCCAGGAACGGCGTCAGCAGGGCCTCGAACACGTAGCTCGTGCCGGTGAGCGGCACGATCCCGTAGGCGAGGACCAGCAGGGCGCCGAGGCCGAGGGTCCCGGCGGACGGGCGGGGGCGCGGTGCGGCGCGGGGGAGGGCGTCCATGGCGTCCTCAGACCCGCTCGACGGCGCGCAGGCCGAACAGGCCCGACGGCCGGACCAGCAGGAAGCCCAGGGCCGCCACGTAGGCGATCCAGCCCTCGATGCCGCCGCCGACGATCGGTCCGAGATAGACCTCGGACAGCTTCTCCGTCGCGCCGACGATCAGCCCGGCCACGATCGCCCCGGCGACGGAGTCGAAGCCGCCGAGCACGAGCACCGGCAGCGCCTTCAGCACCACCAGCGACAGGGAGAACTGCACGCCGAGCCGCGCCCCCCAGAGCAGCCCCGCCACCAGCGCGACGATCCCGGCGGCGATCCAGACCGCCGACCAGATCCGGGGCAGGCGCAGGCCGGTGTTGAGGGCGGCGAGCGGATCGTCCGCCACCGCCCGGAAGGCGAGGCCCGTGCGGGTGTAGCGGAAGAAGGCGGAGAGGAGCGCCACCATCAGGCCCGCGACCGCGGCGGCGAACAGGTCGAACCGGCTGACCAGCACGCCGCCGAGATCGATCGGCGTGTCGTCGATGCCGAGGTCGAGCCCGTGGACCTGGGTGCCCCAGGCGAGTTGGGCCGCGCCCTCGATCACGTAGGCGACGCCCAGCGTCGCCATGAACAGGGTGATGGGCGGCTGGTTGACCAGGGGCCGCAGCACCGCCCGCTCCACCGCGAGGCCGACCACCACCATCGCGGCGAGCGTCGCGGCCAGGGCCGCCGGGAAGGGCAGGCCGCGCTCGGTCAGGCTCACGAAGGTGAGGGCGGCGAGCAGCACCATCGCGCCCTGCGCGAAGTTGAGCACGCCCGAGGTCTTGTAGATCAGCACGAAGCCGATCGCCACGAGGGCGTACATGACGCCCGACAGGAGGCCGCCGACGACGACCTCGATCAGGAAGGCGAGGTCCGGGCTCATGCGGCGGCCACGCCCGCGCCGGCGTCCGCGTCCGTGTCCGTGTCGTCCCAGCCCTCCTCCGCATCCCCGTCCGCGAGCCCCAGATAGGCCGCGATGACGGCCGGGTCGGCCCGCACCTCCGCCGGCGTGCCGGTGGCGATGCGGCGGCCGTGGTCGAGCACGGTCACCCGGTCGGAGAGGCGCATGACGACGCCGATATCGTGCTCGATCAGCACGATCGCGGCCCCGGACCGCTCCCGCGCCGCCCGGATGAAGCCGGTCATCTCGGCCTTCTCGGTCGCCGTCATGCCGGCCATCGGCTCGTCGAGGAGCAGGAGTCGCGGCTCGGCCACCAGGGCCCGGCCGAGCTCGACCCGCTTCTGGAGCCCGTAGGGGAGGCTGCCGGCCGGGCGATCGGCCACCGCCCCGAGGCCGAGGCGTCCGATCACCGCCTCGGCGGCGGCGCGGTGCGCGCGCGCCTCCCGCCGGGCGGAGGGCAGGCCCAGGATCTGGGCCCCGAGTCCGGCGCGCCGCGCGGCCGAGAGCCCCGCGAGGACGTTGTCGCGCACGCTCAGGCCCGCGAACAGGGCGAGGTTCTGGAAGGTCCGGGCGACGCCCAGCGCGGCGAGCCGTCCGGCCGGCACCCGGGCGAAGGTCTCCGCGCCGAGCCGCACCCGCCCGGCCCGCGGCGCGTAGAGGCCGGTGATCGCGTTGATCAGCGAGGATTTCCCGGCGCCGTTCGGCCCGATCACGGCATGGATCTCGCCGGCCCCGACCGCGAGGTCGACCTCCGCGAAGGCCACGGTGCCGCCGAAGGCGAGGGACAGCCCCTCGACCGACAGGATCGCGTCCGCCCGGTCCCGGTGCGGGCCGCCGCCGGGGCCCGCGGCCGGGCGGGCGGCGGGCCGGGGGAGGGGGCGTCGCCCGTCCCGGACCGGGCGGACGAGGCGCAGCGCAGGCTGCATGGGTAGGGATCCGTCCACGATAGGCCGTCCGCTGCGGCGCGAACCGGCGGCACCCGTTGAGAGAAGGCGAGAGACGGGACGACGACACGTCCCGGGCGGACATTCCGATGTTCCCGCCCGTCAAATCCTGCTGCCCGGCGCCCGCGAAGTCAAAGGCACAGTCTTTTCAATTTCGATACGACGCGCGAACATTCTCCCTCCGGGACGCGCAGGCGCGGGATCACTTCCCTAATCCTGACGATGGGCCGCCCGGCCCGCCCAGATCTTGCCGCCGCGGGACGGTGGCGGGCCCGGATCGGGCGGATCGGCCCGGCGCGGCGGGCGGAAAGACACCCTACGGTAGCATAAACTAATCTGCGTAAGTATTCATGGCTTGAAACAAAATGTAGGTTCGCGCCCCCACGCCGTCGTGGAGACGCCGCCATGCCAAACCCGCTCGTGCACAAGCTAAATTGCTATGTCCGGCTCTCCGAAGACGACCGGATGTGCTTGGCCGACGCCATGAGCCCGAGCCGCATGGTCGCCGCACGCACCGACATCATCCACGAGGGCGACGATCCGCGCGCGATCAACGTGATCCTCGAGGGCTGGGCCTGCCGGTACCGGCAGTTCGCCAACGGGCGCCGCCAGATCGTCTCGCTCCTGCTCCCGGGCGACCCGTGCGACCCGCACGTCTTCCTCCTCGACGAGATGGATCACGCGATCGGCGCGATCACGCCCGTGCTCCTCGGCCAGATCTCGGGCCCCGCGATGCGGGATCTGACCGCCCGCAGCCCGCGGCTCGAGATGGCCTTCCACCGCGAGGCCCTGGCCACCGCGGCGATCCAGCGCGAGTGGACGGTCAGCCTCGGCAGCCGCACCGGGATCGAGCGCCTCGCCCACCTGTTCTGCGAGTTGCACGCGCGCCTGGCGGCCATCGGCCTGACGGACGGGAATACCTGCGCGATGCCGATGACGCAGAACGATCTCGGCGACGCGATGGGGCAGACCAGCGTGCACATCAACCGCACGCTCCAGGAACTGCGCGGCATGGGGCTGATCACCCTGCGCAGCCGGCGCCTGACGATCCACGATCCGGCCGCGCTCGCGCGGCTCGCGCATTTCGACACCGCGTATCTCCATCTCACCGGGACCGACCACGCCGCCGCGCGCTGAACCCTGCCGGTCCCGCGGCGATTGAGCCAGGTTGAACGACATCCGGAGTGGCCCGGCATGACAGACCCTCGCGATCCGGCGGAGCGCCTCGCAGTCCTGGAGGCCGACAACGCGCGCCTGCGCCGGCTGCTCGACGCGGCGGGGCTTCCGGACAGCCTGCGTCACGGGATGCGCAACACGATGGCGATGATGCGCACCGTCATGCACCGGTCCGCCGACAGCGCCGCCGACGTCGAGAGCTACGTGGCGCATCTCGACGGCCGGTTCGGGGCGATCATGCGCGTGCAGGCCGCCACGGACGCGTTCGGCGACGCCGACCTGCACACGCTGATCTCGGACGAGCTGATGTTCCACCTCGCCCGCGAGGGCGAGCAGGCCACCCTCGCCGGCCCGCGGGTGCGCCTCCGCCCCAAGGCCGCCCTGGTCGCCGCGCTGGCCCTGCACGAGCTGACCAGCAACGCCGTGGAGCACGGGTCCCTGGCGCTCCCCCAGGGCCGGATCCGCGCCGCGTGGCGAGTGACGGACGCGGAGGCCGGACCGCCCGTCCTCAGCCTCGACTGGGCCGAGACCGGCGGCAGCGAGGTCGCGCCCTCCGGCCGGCGCGGCTTCGGCACGGACGTGCTGACGGAGATGCTGGCCTACGATCTCGGCGCGACGGTCGACCTGCACTACGAGCCGGACGGGCTGCGCTGCACGATCCGCCTGCCGCTCACGGCCCAGATCGGGCGCCGCGTGGCCGAGGACCCCGAGACGGGCTGGGAGGGCGACGGCCGGTGAGAGTCACGATCCCGACGCCGCCCGCACCTGCCCGGTCATCTGCGGCAGCGCGCCGAGCGCCTCCACGGCCGGGTTCGGGCCGGGCAGGAGCAGGTAGTCGGGCGTGAACTCGGAAAACTCCTGCAGACGCTCGAGATTCGGCACGCGCACGCTCTTGCGCCCGCTCTCGATCAGCCCGGCCCTGCGCAGGTCGGAGAGGACGCGCGAGAGGTGGACGTTCGAGAGCCCCGCCGTGTCGGCCAGTTCGGACTGCGCCAGCGGAAGGCGGTAGTCGGGCTCCAGGCCGAGGCCGACGGCGTTCAGGCGCGCGAAGAGCTCGCAGATGATGTGGGCGACCTGCTTGTCGGCGGACCGGCGCCCCACCCCGACGAGCCATTCCTGCAGGACGGCCTCGTCGACCAGGACCGACCACCACAGGGCGCGGTAGATGTTGGGCCGGAGGGCGGCGAGTTCCTTGATCGTCCGGTAGGGGACCGAGGCGACGGTGCAGGGCGTCAGCGTCGCCACGGAGTGGATCGCCCGGTTGAGCAGGGACGCGTGCAGGTCGCAGCCGTCGCCGGGAACGAGGTAGGCGAGGATCGAGCGCCCCCCGTCGGACACCAGCTTGTAGCGGCAGGCGAACCCGTCGAGGATCACGTAGGCGGCGTCGGGCCGCACGCCTTCCGAGACCAGGTCGCGGCCCGCTTCGACCTGCGCGACGTCGCTGGTCGCCGCTCCCAGCGCGGCCACGTCGCCGTCGTCCAAGTTCGCGCGCAGCGCCAGCTTGCGAAGGAAGGGGTTCAAAGGATCTCCCGGAAGTCCTGCCCCGCGCGCGGAGCCGCGTCTGCGTAAACGTGCGACGGCTTATCCTTACTCCTCAAGGTCATCAAATTACCGCCCCGCCCGGGATCCGGATCCCGACGGCGCCGGCTCCCGGGATCGGCCGCGGGGGTCGGCCCGGATCGCCCCGGGTCGGGCCGGATCGCGCCGGTCGAGGCGTGCGGGCCGGATCGGCGTATCAGGAGAGCCGGAGCGTGCGCAGGACGGTGCCGTTCCCGTCGTGGATCTCCATCCGCCAGCCCGCCGCGGCGTCCGGCAGCTCGCCGGCCTTCCGGAACTCCTCGATCAGCACCAGCGCTTCGGCTTCCGCGTGCGCGAGCGTCGCGGCGAGGACGCCCGTCTCGTCCTCGATCGTCTCGCCGTCGCTCCTCAGGCGGAAATAGTAGCGCTCTGCCATGACATCCTTCAGCCCAGGATCCGGACCCGCCCCTATGGGCGCCGCCCGCCCGGTGATATCCCCCCGCGCACGCCGCGGCCCGCGCCGGGGGCTGAGGTAAGTGGCATCGATCCGCGTCCGATCAACGTGCGCGCGAAATTCCGGGCGCGGATGCCTACGGCTTGGTCCGCCCGCTCCCGGACGCCGCAGGAGGCGGCACGGCGCTGCCGGTCTGGCGGGCGAACCGCCGCCCTTCTGGGCGCCGCGCGGACCCGGAACAGCCTCTCGACGCGGCATGCCTAAATAATTGGCACACG
This sequence comes from Methylobacterium sp. NMS14P, assembly GCF_028583545.1. Lineage (NCBI taxonomy): Bacteria > Pseudomonadati > Pseudomonadota > Alphaproteobacteria > Hyphomicrobiales > Methylobacteriaceae > Methylobacterium > Methylobacterium sp. NMS14P. The sequence continues at coordinate 1,586,657 of NZ_CP087106.1, forward strand.
TCTTGCGAAGGCCGGTCCGTCGCGAGGAAGACGACGCAGGGGACCGCCATGAAGGCATTTGGAACTTGGGCCTCGGCCGCCGCGCTGGCCGCCGGGCTGGCGATGGGCACGCTGGGGGCGGGCGCCGCGCGGGCGCAGGAGACCATCAAGGTCGGCATCCTGCACTCGCTGTCGGGCACCATGGCGATCTCGGAGACCACCCTCAAGGACGTGATGCTGATGCTCATCGCCGAGCAGAACGCCAAGGGCGGCGTGCTCGGCAAGAAGCTGGAGCCGGTGGTGGTCGACCCGGCCTCGAACTGGCCGCTCTTCGCCGAGAAGGCCCGCGAGCTGATCAGCAAGGACAAGGTCGCGGCCGTGTTCGGCTGCTGGACCAGCGTGTCGCGGAAATCCGTGCTGCCGGTGTTCAAGGAGCTCGACAACATCCTGTTCTACCCCGTCCAGTACGAGGGCGAGGAGAGCGAGCGGAACGTGTTCTACACCGGCGCCGCCCCGAACCAGCAGGCGATCCCGGCGGTCGACTACCTGATGTCCGAGGACGGCGGCGGCGCCAAGCGCTGGGTGCTGGAGGGGACCGACTACGTCTACCCGCGCACCACCAACAAGATCCTCGAGGCCTACCTCAAGTCCAAGGGGGTCAAGGACGAGGACATCCTGATCAACTACACGCCGTTCGGCTTCTCGGACTGGCAGACGGAGGTGTCGAAGATCAAGGCGTTCGGGTCGGCCGGCAAGAAGACCGCCGTGGTCTCGACCATCAACGGCGACGCCAACGTGCCGTTCTACAAGGAGCTCGGCAACCAGGGCATCAAGGCGACCGACATCCCGGTGGTCGCCTTCTCGGTGGGCGAGGAGGAGCTCGCCGGCATCGACGCCAAGCCGCTCACCGGCCACCTCGCCGCCTGGAACTACTTCGAGTCGATCAAGACGCCGGAGAACGAGGCGTTCATCAAGAAGTGGCAGGCGTTCAAGAAGAACCCCAAGGCCGTCACCAACGACCCGATGGAGGCCAGCTATATCGGCTTCAACATGTGGGTGAAGGCGGTCGAGAAGGCCGGCACCACGGACCCCGACAAGGTGATCGACGCGCTGCCGGGCATCGAGCAGAAGAACCTCACCGGCGGCACCGCGAAGATGCTGCCCAACCACCACATCACCAAGCCGGTCTTCATCGGCGAGATCGAGGCGAACGGCCAGTTCGACGTGGTGTGGAAGACGGAGGGCCTGATCCCCGGCGAGGCGTGGTCGAAGCAGCTCGAGGGCTCGAAGGACCTCGAGGCCGACTGGGTCAAGCTCAAGTGCGGCAACTACAACACCAAGACCAAGTCCTGCGGCGGCGCCTGAGGGACGCTCCCGCTGAACGGAGGTGCCGGACCTGCAGTTCGGTTCGGCACTTCCGGATCTCGGAGGAGCGCGGGTCCCCTCTCCCGTGCGGGAGAGGGGCAGGGTGAGGGATCAGGTCCTTCCGGATAGCGCGCACCCCTCACCCCAACCCTCTCCCGCCCGGGCGAGGGCGCCTGTCGCGCCTCGCATCGGCCGATCTGTGCAGATCACGGCCGCCCGCTGGCGAACTCAGGTGCCTCACGCGTCGCCGTCCCGCTTCCCAGGCGCAACGAAAGTCTCGATGCTCCGTCTCCTCTGCCTCCTCCTCCTGCTCTTCGCCGCTCCTGCGCTGGCGCAGACCACCGACCCCTACGGCCAGCTCGCCGGGGACGGCTACGCCGAGATCGAGGCCGGCGTCTCCGGCCTCGCCGCCTCGGGCGACCCGCGCGCCGACGCGATCCTCTCGGCCCTGTCGGACGGTCGCCTGCTGGTGAGCCCGGACAAGACCCTTCTCATCCGGCAGGGCGGCGCCGTCGTCGACGCGAGGACCGGCGCCCCGGCCGCCGACGGCCCCGACCTCAGGCCGGTGCGCGCCAACAACCGGGTCCGCCGGGCGATCGAGGCCGCCCGCGGGCAGCTCGACCTCGCGAGCCCCGATCCGGCCAAGCGCCGCGCCGCCGCCGACGCGGTGTTCAAGGCGCGGGACGCGGCCGCGCTGCCGGCCCTCGACGCGGCTTTGGCCCGCGAGACCAACCCGGGCGTCCGCCAGGCGCTGACCGAGGCGCGCGCCGCCGTGCTGCTCGCCAGGCCCGGCACCGCGGAACCCGACCGGATTGCCGCAATTCCCGCCATCCAGGCCCGGGGCGATGGCGACGCGATGGGCATCCTGCGCGGTCTCGCGGCGGATCCGAGCGAGGCGGTCCGCGCCGCCGCCGCCCGCGGCATCGCGGCGATCGAGACGCGGCTCGCGATCCTCGGCGCCCTCCAGAACGTCTGGTACGGCATCTCGCTCGGCTCGGTCCTGCTGCTCGCCGCCATCGGGCTCGCCATCACCTTCGGGGTGATGGGCGTGATCAACATGGCCCACGGCGAGATGGTGATGCTCGGCGCCTACACGACCTACCTCGTGCAGGAGCTGATCCGCACCCAGGCGCCGTCCCTGTTCGGCTGGTCGCTGGCGATCAGCATCCCGTGCGCGTTCCTGGTCGCCGGCCTCGTCGGCGTGCTGATCGAGCGGTTCATCATCCGCTTCCTGTACGGGCGCCCGCTGGAGACGCTGCTCGCCACCTTCGGGGTCAGCCTCGCGCTGCAGCAGGGCGTGCGCTCGATCTTCGGCCCGACCAACCGCGAGGTCGGCGCCCCGGCCTTCATGAGCGGCGCCTTCGATTTCTACGGCCTGTCGATCACCTGGGGCCGGATGTGGATCATCGTCTTCGCGATGGCCGTGTTCCTCGGGCTGCTGTTCGTCCTGCGGAAGACATCCTTCGGCCTGAAGACCCGGGCGGTCACCCAGAACCGCCGCATGGCCGCCGCGATGGGCATCCGCACGCCCTACGTCGATGCGCTCACCTTCGGGCTCGGCTCCGGCATCGCCGGGATGGCGGGCGTCGCCCTCTCGCAGATCGACAACGTCTCGCCCAATCTCGGCCAGGGCTACATCATCGACTCGTTCCTCGTGGTGGTGTTCGGCGGCGTCGGCAACCTCTGGGGGACGCTGGTGGCGGCGCTGACGCTCGGCGTCGTGAACAAGCTCGCCGAGCCGTATATCGGCGCGGTGCTCGCCAAGATCGGCCTCCTGATCTTCATCATCCTGTTCATCCAGAAGCGCCCGCGCGGCCTGTTCGCGCTCAAGGGCCGGGCGGTGGAATCGTGAGCCCCATGCCGTCCCGCACCCCCCTCATCGACCTGAAGGGCTGGATCTTCCTCGCCGTCCTGGCCGCCTTCTGCCTCGCCGTGCCGGTGCTGAACCTCGCGGTGCCGGAGGGCTCCGGCCTGCACCTGCCGACCTACCTCGTCTCGCTCTTCGGCAAGTACCTCGCCTACGCGCTGCTCGCGGTCAGCCTCGACCTCGTCTGGGGCTATTGCGGCATCCTCTCGCTCGGCCACGGGGCGTTCTTCGCGCTCGGCGGCTACGCGATGGGCATGTACCTGATGCGCCAGATCGGCTCCCGGGGCGTCTACGGCAACCCGGTCCTGCCCGACTTCATGGTGTTCCTGAACTACAAGGCGCTGCCCTGGTACTGGCACGGCTTCGACCACTTCGCCTTCGCGGCGCTGATGGTGCTGCTGGTGCCGGGCCTGCTGGCCTTCGTGTTCGGCTGGCTCGCCTTCCGGTCGCGGGTCACGGGCGTCTACCTGTCGATCATCACCCAGGCGCTGACCTACGCGCTGATGCTCGCCTTCTTCCGCAACGACATGGGGCTCGGCGGCAACAACGGGCTGACCGACTTCAAGGATCTCCTGGGCGTCTCCGTCCAGTCCCAGAATTTCCGTGTCGGCATCTTCGTGGCGACGGGCCTCGCGCTGGCGCTCGGCTACCTGATCGCCCGGGTCATGACGGTCTCGGCCTACGGCAAGATCCTGATCGCCGTGCGCGACGCCGAGAGCCGCACCCGCTTCCTCGGCTACCGGCCGGAGCACTTCAAGACGCTGGCCTTCACGGTCTCGGCCATGATGGCGGGCGTCGCCGGCGCCCTCTACGTGCCGCAGGTCGGCATCATCAACCCGGGTGAGTTCGCCCCCACCAACTCCATCGAGACGGTGATCTGGGTGGCGGTGGGCGGCCGCGGCACGCTGGTCGGCGCGGCCCTCGGCGCCGTGCTGGTCAACTACGCCAAGACCGTGCTCACCGGCGCGATGCCCGACGCGTGGCTGTTCGCGCTCGGCGCCCTGTTCGTGGTCGTGACGCTGTTCCTGCCGCGCGGCCTCGTCGGCACCGCGATCGAGCGTTTCGGCTCCCGGCGCGCCGCCGCCAGGCTGCCGCCGGAGCCCGCCATCGCCCCGAAACTCGCGGAAGAAGGGCAGGGCTCGTGAGCACCGACCTCCTCGAACCTCCGGACGCCGCTGCCCGCGGCCCCGCCAACCGGAAGCGCGAGACGGACGCGCTGCTCTACCTCGACGACCTGCGGGTGACCTTCGACGGCTACAAGGCCCTGCGCGGCCTGTCGCTTACGCTGGCCCACGGCGAGCTGCGGGCGATCATCGGCCCGAACGGCGCCGGCAAGACCACCATGATGGACTGCATCACCGGCAAGACCCGGCCGGACAGCGGCATCGCGCTGTTCGACGGCACCCACGACCTGCTCAGGAGCGACGAGCCGGCGATCGCCGACCTCGGCATCGGCCGCAAGTTCCAGAAGCCCACGGTGTTCGAGAGCCACACGGTGGCCGACAACATCCTGCTGGCGCTCAAAGGTCCGCGCGCCGCCTTCGCGTCCCTGTTCGGCTGGCGCAACCGGGTGGAGGCCGCGCGGATCGACGCCCTGCTGGAGACCGTCGGCCTGCTCGCCCACCGGGGCCGCCCGGCGGCCGATCTCAGCCACGGCCAGAAGCAGTGGCTGGAGATCGGCATGCTGCTCGCCCAGGACCCCAAGCTGCTGCTCGTCGACGAGCCCGTAGCCGGCATGACCGACGCCGAGACCGCCGAGACCGCCCGGCTGCTGCGCCGCATCGCCGGCGAGCACGCCGTGCTGGTGGTCGAGCACGACATGCACTTCGTCCGCGACCTCGGCTGCCGGGTCACCTGCCTGCACGAGGGCGCGGTGCTGGCCGAGGGCTCGATCGACGCGGTCTCGGCCGACCCGCGGGTGGTCGAGGTGTATCTGGGACGATGACCATGCTCTCCGTCGACGGCATCGACCTCTACTACGGCGCCGCCCAGGCGCTCCGCGGCGTCTCCCTCACGGCCGAGGCCGGGCGGGTCACGACGGTGCTCGGCCGCAACGGCGTCGGCAAGACCTCGCTGCTGCGGGCGATCGTCGGCCAGCAGCCGGTGCGCTCCGGCGCGATCCGGCTCGACGGCCGCCCGATCCAGGCGCTCGCCCCCTACGACCGGGCCCGCGCCGGGATCGCCTTCGTGCCCCAGGGCCGCGAGATCTTCCCGCTGCTCACCGTCAAGGAGAACCTGGAGACCGGCTTCGCGCCGCTGAAGCGCCGCGACCGCCACATCCCGGGGGAGATCTACGACCTGTTCCCGGTGCTCAAGGACATGCTGCACCGGCGCGGCGGCGACCTCTCGGGCGGCCAGCAGCAGCAGCTCGCCATCGGCCGGGCGCTGGTGACGCGGCCGAAGCTGCTCGTGCTCGACGAGCCGACCGAGGGCATCCAGCCCTCGATCATCAAGGATATCGGCCGGGCGATCACCTACCTGCGCGGCAAGGGCGAGATGGGGATCGTGCTGGTCGAGCAGTATTTCGAGTGGGCCCGCGACCTCTGCGATTCCTACGCGGTGATGGATCGCGGGCAGGTGGTGCTGGCCGGGCCGCGGGCCGGGATGGTCGAGGCCGACGTCCTCCGGTGGATGTCCGTGTAGGGCGCCCGCCGCGCCGTCGCATCCGCCGCCGGCGCCGCGTCCGGGAATACGGCTCTTCGAGCCGGATATCGGGACCGATATTCAACAATCGCGGCGCGGCCTGGGGCGACATCGGTCGCCAAAACTGTGCATATGGCCCCGCTCGGCCAATGTTAAAACACAATTCAGGTCCGCCATGGGGCTCAACCACGGGGGCGCCCATGACGATCCTGGATCCGATCACCGGCGAGCTGGTCACCATCGCCGTACCGCGGCCGCGGCCGCAGGCCGGCCCGCGCTGACGGGCGGCGCACCAGCATGACGAACGCGACCGATCGAAGGGCCGGCCGCCGCGGCGTCCGCGGCGGCCGCGCCCAGGTCCGGACCGTGCCGCCGGGCCTGCTGCTGGCCGGCGGCGTGGGGGCGAACGCCCCGCTGACCGCCGTCGACCTGATCGCCCAGGCCCGCGCGGCCCGGCGGGAGGCCGAGGCCCGCGACGGCGCGGACCGCGCCGAGCAGGGCTGACGCGGCGGCCGGGGGCCGCCGGGCCGGCCGCCCGCCTCTCGAGATCACCCGCGCGGGATGGTCAGAAGGCCGGCAGTCTCGCGGCAGCCGGCGGGTGCGTCGTGAAGATCGGCGTCCTGATCCTGGTCGGCGCCTGCGGCGTCCTCGCCGGGATCGTCATCGGATACGTCGCGGGGACGCGACTCAGCCAGGCCTTCGCGCGGTTGCCGGTGACGGACCGCTCCCCCGCCGCGCAGGCGCTCCGGATCGTGGACCGCATCGCGACCGAGCACGGCCTCGCGCGGGACGCGCTGCTCCGGGCGATGCTCGACCCGCAGGGCGGCGGGGCGGCGGCCGCGCGTCCCGGCGAGGATCCGGGCAGGGACCCGGGCGAACCGGCCCGGTAGGGCGCCGACCGCGCGCCTCACGCGGCCGGCGCCGGCCGGGGGCGCAGCCGGAGGCTCGCGGCGGTGAGCACGGAGCGCAGCTCGGCCGGCCGGACCGGCTTCGAGAGGATCGGGATGTCCGCCGCCCCCAGATCCTCGCGCACGCGCGCCTCGTCGTGGCCGCTCATCACCACCGCCGGCAGCGCGCGGCCGGCGAGACTTCGGACCGCCGCGATGCAGTCCGTCCCCGTGACGCCGTTCCCCAGCTCGAAATCGGTGATGAGGAGGTCGATCTCGGGCACGGCGTCGGGGATCCCGGTCTCGGGCCGGACGCGGCAGCCCCATTTCTCCAGCAGGCTGGCCGTCGCCCGCAGCACGGCAGCGTCGTCCTCGACCAGCAGCACGCGCAGGCCGCCGATCGTCGCCGGCGGGTCGAGCCTGGAGGGTAGGGCCGCGGGCTCCGCAGCCCGGGCGACGGGCAGGTTGCCGATCGTCACGCAGGTCCCGCGCTCCGGCACCGAGCGCAGCGTCACCGTCAGGTCCAGAAGCGCCCCGAGCCGCCGGACGATCGGCAGGCCGAGGCCCACGCCCTCGACATCCCGGTCGCCGCGGCGGCGGATCTGGTAGAACTCGTCGAAGACCCGCTCCTGATGCGCGACCGGGATTCCGGGGCCGCGATCGTAGACCTGGACGGCGAGCCGGTCGCCCCGCCGGCGGCAGGCGATCAGGATCGGCCGGCCGGGCGCGTACTTGATCGCGTTGTTGACGATGTTCTGGAGCATCGTCGTGAGCAGCGCCCGGTCGGTGCGCACCACGACCGCGCAGGCGCGGCTGCGCAGGGCCGTGCCGGCGATCTGGGCGGCCTCCGAGTTCTGGCGCCGCACGTCCTCGACGATGTCGCTGATCGCGACCGGCTCGGGCCGGGGCTCCACCCGGCCGCTGTCGAGGGTCGAGATGTCCAGGAGCGACTTGAACAGGCGCGAGACGCTCTGCAGCGACCGGTCGATGTTCTCGACCATCTGCAGTTCCTCCGGCCCCAGCCTGGCGCCGCGCAGGCAGGCGGTGAACAGGCTGATGGCGTGGATCGGCTGGCGCAGATCGTGGCTCGCCTGCGCCAGGAAGCGCGACTTGGACAGGCTCGCCTCCTGCTCGCGCTCGTAGGCGCCGCGCAGGCGCTCCAGCAGGCTGTAGATGTAGGCCGGCACGAGGACGGTGATGGCCGTCAGCGTCAGGACGAGGAACGGGTTCGCGCGCCAGTACGCGTTGAAGTACGTGGTGGCCGCGATCGAGACCAGGGCCGCGGCCGTGGACGCCTTCAGGGCGGTCACCCCGTAGCGCAGGCCGTTGCCGACGATCAACCGGATGACGATCGCGTAGAGCGGCAGGAACGGCGCGCCGCCCACCGCCATCGTGTAGGTCATCCCGCCGAGATCGAGGACGAAGGTGACGACGCGGCGCGGCGTGCTGCTGCCGGGATTGCGGCTGATCCAGCCGTACAGCGCCACGGCGAAGACCCAGTGGCACGTCACGAGGTAGGCGACGAACCGGGCCTCCGGCGGGGCGATCCCGCCGTAGATCTGGGGCAGGAGGTACAGGCAGGCGAGGCCGATGACGACGGCCCGGATCAGCGCCTGCGCCTTCTCGTTGTCGTACGCCTCGTCCCGCCGGCGCCGCGCCCCGAACATCGGCGGCTCAGGCCCGGCCGGCCGCGCGGCCGATGCCGGGCGCCCGCTCCGCCGGGACGGTCCCCGCGGTGTCCGCCCCGAATCGCGCCGTGCCGGCCCCGGTCTCCCGCTGTCGCTTCATCGTGCAGTCGTCCTGCCGCGCCGCCGCCCGGGATCCGGGTGACGGCTCCCCGCCGTCACCGACCGTGGACAGATCTGGCAAGTCTACCTGACGGTAATCGACACCGCCAGACGCGACGAGAACGCGCTGTACGGCGACGATGACGAGTCTTCCATGCGCGCGACCCTTATTCAGTCTTCGCTACAATGCTCGCTGTGCTGCATCGGATCGCTCATCGGGAGAATATGCGGCACAATATTTTTTACTTCACCGCAGGATTGATCTCGTCGACCGGCGGTCCCCGCCCGGTCGCGGGCACCGTCAGCGGTAGGTGCCGGCGGCCGGATCGAATCGATGGACCCGGGCATCCCGGTCCGTGGCCGGACGCGGCGTCCCGTCCGCGCCGGGCAGGGTGCCGCTCAGCGTGACCCGGACCGGGGGCCACGCGGCGGGATCGCGCGGATCCTCCGGCAGGATCTCCAGCCGCCCCGTGCTCGACCCCAGCCGGCAGGGATCCTCCGCGCAGCCGGCCGTCTCGTCGGCGCCCGCCGCGACCTCGCCCGCGAGCGTCCAGTGCGCTGGCGCGTCGCGGAACTGCAGGAGGAGGAACGAGAAGCCCTGCGATCCGGCCGTCCCGTAGGCGGTGAGGCGCAGGCCCATCAGGAGGCGTCCCCGGCTCAGCGGCCTGACCACCGCGCCGAGACGCTCGTCCACCTCCGGGGCGCCGCCGTCGCGGTTTCCGGTCCCGATCCGGCCGGACAGGACCTGCACGCCTTCGAGGCGCCAGCGCATGTCCTTGAGGATGTAGGTGGCGGCCGCGACGCTCAGCCGGTCGGGCGCCGCGGCGTCCGCGCCCGGGGCCGGCATCGTGACGAAGCCGGTGAACCGGCTCCCGGTCTCGGTGGAGAACATCGCGGCGGTCCAGAACTCCGCCGTGCGTCCGTCCTTCATCCGGCAGGTCTCGGCCGCCGTGTCGGCGGGCCGCCCGCAGATCGCCGCCAGCACCGCGGCGTGCGGCAGCATGGCGAGGTCGGGATCGGCCGCGGCGGGCGCGGCAGCGAACCCGGCCAGCATTGCCAGGGCCGAACCCGTCGGCAACCGCCCGTCTGCCCGTCCCGCCCGTCCCGCCCGTCTCATGCGCCGGGCTCTGCCACGGGGCCCGGCACCGGGCCATTCGGACAGGTGTACGATCGGCCCCGCCGCACGGTTTCCCCTCAATCCCCGACGCCGGCCGTGGCGGCCTTCGCGGCCGCCGCGGAACGGGAAGTGACGTCGAGGGCGCGCAGGAGCGCCGAGACGTGGATGCGGACCGTGAAGGGGGAGATCTCCAGCTCCCGGGCGATCTCCTTGTTGGTGCGCCCCTGGGCGACGAGGCGCAGCACGTCGCGCTGGCGCTGCGTCAGGGGCGGGAGCGGGCCGCGCGGCGCGGCGAGACCCGAGACGGGGCTGCGCCGGATCACGAATTCGCCGTCGCGGATCGCCGCGATCGCCTGCGCGATCTCCGCCGCGGGCAGCGCCTTGCCGATGAAGCCGTCGGCGCCCTCGGCCATGACGGTCCGGATCAGGCCCTCGTCCTCGATCATCGACACGACGATGATCGAGGCCCGCTCGAACTCGACGCGCAGGGCGCCGATGGAGCGGCGGGGATCGAGGCCCGGGAACAGGAGGTCCAGGAGGAACGCCCGCGGGGGCGCCCCGGCGCGGGCCATCGCCAGGACCTGCTCCATCGTGGCGGCCTCCCGGACGAGGGCCTGCGGGTAGAGCCGTTCCGCGACGCGCCGCATGCCCTCGCGGAACAGCGGATGATCGTCGGCAACGATGAGGGTCTCTGGCGCGGAGCCGTTCATGCCACTCCCGATCGCAGCATCGGACTCCATCCCCACGACGTCGCGGCGCAGAGCCATGCCGAGGAAAATCCAGGCCCTGTCAAGCCTGCGACGATAGGTCATATACACTAGTAGACCGGTTTTTTCCGCCTGCCTAGAAGTCGGCCCGTCATGGTGACAGGCATCGGCCCGCGAATTTCTTCGACTCTTTCCAAAAGTAGCGAGGCTGCTTGTCATGTCGTGCGCGCCGACGCGACGCACGAATTACGTCGTTCCATGTTCGGGGGCCCGCTGGATGTCGGAAGTCGAACATCAGAATGCTGAGCGGCAGGCTCAGGATAGGCTTTCCGAGCCCCGCGCGGCCCCGAGCCCCGCGGCCTCCGCCAGGCCGGGCGTGTCGCCGAGCCTCATCGCGATCGTGGGCGGCCTGGTGGCGGCGGGCGCCGTCGCGGGCGTGCTGCTCTCGGGCGGCGGCGAGACCGCCGGGACGGCCGCGCGGCCGGCCCTGACGCTGGTCAAGGCGGGCGAGATCGACAAGGCCGCCGAGACCCTGCCCTCCGACGAGAAGGACAAGATCGTCGCGGAGGCCAAGGCCTGCCGGGCGCCGCTGGGCCAGATGCGCCTGTCGAAGATGGCGGCCGACGCCGGCGGCGTGGTGCGCATCCGGGCCGGGAACTACCTGTCCCCGGCCTTCAACGTCGCCGACGGGCCGATCAACATCGCGGTCCCGTTCCCGGCCCCCTACGAGGCCGGCAAGGGCGAGATCACCGTCGAGGGCGCCGCCAAGGACGTGTTCGTCGAGCTGACGCCGGGCCTGAAGATCGACACGACCGGCGGCGTCCAGCGAATCCCCGTGATCTGGAATACCAGCAAGCCCTGCGGAGGCTGACGGATGTCGAAATCCGCCATCCTCCCCTTCGTCGTCTCCGGGCTGGTGGTCGCGGTCCTCACCCCGCTCCTGCTGAGCACCGATTACGGCCCGGTCGCCTGGTGGAACGCCGCCGGGCCGGAGCTGCGCTGGAAGGCGGCGATCGGGATCGCCGTCGCCCTGCTGGCGGCGCTGGGCCTCGCCGCGACCGCGACGGCCGCGCGGAAGGCGGAGGCCGGCCTCGGGCAGCCGGCCGGCGGCCTGCTGGCCCTGCCGCGCCTGATCGTGGCGCCGCGCCGGGTCGTGGAGGCCCGGTCCCCCGAGGCCGTGATCGCGAATCTCGAGGCCATGGTCGGGCTCGCGCCGGTCAAGCGCGAGGTCAACGCCCTGATCGCGCGGCTGGAGCTGGAGCAGCGGCGGCGCGCCGAGGGCCTGCCGGTGGCGGCGATCAGCCAGCACATGGTGTTCACCGGGCCGCCCGGCGTCGGCAAGACCGAGGTGGCGCGGGCGATCGGCGAGATCTACCGGTCCCTCGAAGTGCTGCGCCGCGGGCATCTCGTGGAGGTCGACCGCGCGGCCCTGGTGGCGGGCTATGTCGGCCAGACCGCGGCCAGGACCCTCGAGAAGTGCCACGAGGCCCTCGACGGCATCCTGTTCATCGACGAGGCCTACACCCTGGCCGCCGGCGGCGGGGGCGGCGGCGACTTCGGCAAGGAGGCGATCGACACCCTCCTCAAGTTCATGGAGGACAACCGCGACCGGATCATCGTGATCGTCGCCGGCTACACCAACGACATGCGCCGGTTCATCGACACGAATCCCGGCCTCGCCGGCCGCTTCACCAAGATCATCGAGTTCCCGCCCTACAGCCCGAAGGATCTCTGCGAGATCCTGAGGCGCATGGCGGCCCGGCAGCAATTCGCGCTCCCCGAGGGTTTCGAGGCGGCGCTGATCCCCTGGCTCGCGCAGCGGTCCCGCGCCGACGACTGGTCGAACGCCCGCGAGATGCGCACCCTCCTGGAGAAGGCCCGCGAGGCCCAGGCCGCCCGGGTCGCCCTGCAGGGCGGCGACCTGCGCCGCCTGGAGATCGTCGATCTGCTCCGCGCCACCGGCGAGGACGCCTGAGGGCGGCCCGAGGGGCCACGCGCGCCCAGCACCCAGGCCATCATAACCAGGGCCATCACCAGGGCCAGCACCAAGGTTTGCCACGTCCATGGAACGCCTCGACAAGCATCCGGTCGCGCTCTTCGGGGTCATCGTGCTGGGTGCCACCGGCCTGCTGCTCGCCCTGCGGCCGGACGTGCTCGGGTCGCTCGCCGCGACGCCGTCGGCGCTGCTGCGCAACGGCCTGATCCTCGGCGGCCTCGTCGGGGGCCTGCTGGCGGCGAGCTACATCCCGGCGCGGATCGAGGCGACGCGGCGCGCCCTGGACCGGGCCCGGGCGAGCCGCAAGATCCGCCCGATCCGCTTCGTGGACGACGGTGCGGGCGCGGAGAAGAAGGACCTCCTGGCCACCGCGCTCGCGACCCTCGACGGCATGGTCGGGCTCGAGCCCGTGAAGCTGGAGGTGAAGGGCGTCATCGCCCGGATGCAGGTGGAGCAGCAGCGCCGCGCCCAGAACCTGCCGGTGGCGGCCATGAGCCAGCACATGGTGTTCACCGGACCGCCCGGCGTCGGCAAGACCGAGGTGGCCCGGGTCCTCGGCAGCGTCTTCAAGGCGCTCAAGGTGCTGCGCAAGGGCCACCTCGTGGAGGTAGACCGGGCCGGGCTGGTGGCAGGCTACGCCGGCCAGACCGCGATCAAGACCCTGGACCGCTGCAGGGAGGCCCTCGACGGCATCCTGTTCATCGACGAGGCCTACGCGCTGGCGCCCGGCGGGGGGAGCGGCGGCGACTTCGGCAAGGAGGCGATCGACACCCTCCTCAAGTTCATGGAGGACAACCGCGACCGGATCATCGTGATCGTCGCCGGCTACACCAACGACATGCGCCGGTTCATCGACGCGAATCCCGGCCTCGCCAGCCGCTTCACCAAGACCGTCGAGTTCCCGCCCTACAGCCCGCCGGAACTCGCCGAGATCCTGAAGCGCATGGCCGCGGGCCAGGGCTTCGTCATGCCGGAGGGGTTCGAGAAGGACCTCGCGGCCTATGTCGGGGCCCGGTCGAAGGCCGAGGACTGGGCCAACGCCCGCGAGATGCGCACGGTCCTGGAGAAGGCCCGCCAGGCGCAGGCGCTGCGCCTCTCCGCCAGCCCCGGCGGCGACATCAACCGGCTCGAGCCCGCCGACATCGCGGCGGCCCTCGGCCGCCAGGCCGGCGGCGCGGTCGACATGGACGCGGCCCGGAAGGTCATGGCCCGCCTCGACGCGATGATCGGGCTCGCGCCGGTCAAGGAGCAGGTGAAGACCGTGGCGGCGCGGGTGCTGGTCGATGCGCGGCGCCGCGCCGAGGGCATCGAGGTCGGCGCGGTGAGCCAGCACATGGTGTTCACCGGCCCCCCCGGCGTCGGCAAGACCGAGGTGGCGCGCATCATGGGCGACATCTTCCGGGCGCTCGGCGTCCTGCGGAAGGGGCACGTGGTCGAGGTCGACCGGGCCGGGCTGGTGGCGGGCTACGTCGGCCAGACCGCGGCCAAGACCCTGGAGCGCTGCCGCGAGGCCCTCGACGGCATCCTGTTCATCGACGAGGCCTACACCCTGGCCGAGGGCGGCGGGGGCGGCAGCGATTTCGGCAAGGAGGCGATCGACACCCTCCTGAAGTTCATGGAGGACAACCGCGACCGGATCATCGTGATCGTCGCCGGCTACACCGGCGACATGGCCCGGTTCATCGATACGAATCCCGGCCTCGCCGGCCGCTTCACCAAGACCGTCGCGTTCCCGGCCTACGACCCTTACGACCTCGTCGAGATCCTGCGCCTGATGGCGGCGCGGCAATCCTTCCGGCTGCCGCCGCGCTTCGAGACCCTGCTGATCCCGTGGGTCGAGCAGCGCGCGCAGCGGCACGACTGGGCCAATGCCCGCGAGATGCGCACCCTCATGGAGCGCCTGCGCGAGGCCCAGGCGATGCGCCTCGCCAGCGATCCCCTGGGCGATTACGGCCAGTTCGAGCTCGTGGATGTCGAGCGGGCGCTCGGCGGCGGGGCCCCGCGCCCCGCCGCCCTGTCGTGATGGCCCGGGAGCCGTCGCGGCCATGAGCATCGCCCGCGAGGACTGGCTGCGCGCGCACGCGGCCCTCTGGTACGACGATCGCCGCTACCGCCTGGCCTGGCTCGCCCTGCCGCAGGCCGTGACCTGCGCGGTGGCGGGCCTGTGCATGGCGCTGGCCGCGCAGGGCGTCTGGGGTCAGCCGGCCACCGCCTCGAAGGCGCGGCTCGCCGAGCTGAGCGCCCTGCGCGACCGGGCCGGCAAGGACGGCGACCGCAAGGCGTTCGACGCGCTGACCGCCGCGGCCACCAGGGGGCAGATCGACGCCGCGACCAAGCTCGGGACGCTCTACGACCCCCTGACCGCCGCCTACTTCCCGAACAAGCCCGCGCCGAACGATTTCGCCCGGGCGGCCGCCCTCTACGGACCGGGCGCCGCGATCGGCGATCTCCTGGCGGTCGCGCGCCTCGCGGACGTGCTGCTCGACCCGGCCAACCCCAACCGCGACCTCCGGCGCGGCTGCCGCCTCGCCCAGACCTGGATCGACGCCCCCGAGACGCTCGAGCGCACGATCACCGGCGAGGAGCGGCTGACCGTCAAGCTCGCCACCTGCTACGTCGAGCCCGAGAGCGGCCTGCCGCAGGACCCGGTGCGGGCCGGGGGGCTGGTGACCGCGGTGCTGTGGCGCCGCCACCGGCCGACGATGGACGCCTTCATCAACAATCTCGGGCAGCAGAACCCCGCCCTGGTGTCGGGCATCCAGCGGCACCTGGCCGAGCAGCGCCGGTACATCGGCCCGGTGGACGGGCGGCCCAATCCCGGGATCATCACGGCCCTCCAGGTGGAGGCGGGGATCACCAACACGGTCGCGACCCCGCGGCCCGAGCCGCGGCGGATGGCGCCCAAGGGTCCGGATCCGGAGGTGCTGGCCCTCCAGGCCGCCGCCCGGACCGGCGACCGGCGGAAGATGGCCGACCTGAAGAGCCGCGCCGAGGCCGGGGACGCGGACGCGCTCACCGCCTACGCGCGCCTGTTCAACCCGGTGATGAACAAGGGCGACGTCTTCGCGCCGGACGCGCAGGTCGCCGTAGCCGCCTACGAGCGCGCCGCGGCCGCCGGCAACGGCATGGCGGCCGGCGAGGCGGCGGTGCTGTACGATTCCGGCTACGGCAACGTCGCCAAGGATCCCCGGAAGGCCGCCGCGCTCGCCCTGCGGGGCGTCGACCTCAAGGACGACCAAGTCACCTTCTGGCTGCTGTACCCGGAGTCGAGCAGCTGGAGCGACGGGTTCTGGGGCGCGATCCAGGCCGCGCTGACCGCCCGCGGCTTCTACACGCTCCCGGTCGAGAACAAGCGCAATTCCGCGGTCATCACGGCCCTGCGCGCCTACATGAAAGCCAAGTCATGAGCGGCGTCACGATCGGGACCGACCGGCTCCGGGCGCACGCGACGCTCTGGTACGCGGACGCGCGCTACCGCCTCGCCTGGCTGGTCCTGCCCCAGGCCGCGGTCGCGCTCCTGGCCGGCCTCGCCCTCGCGCTGCTGAAGCCCGCGGGCGAGTGGGGCAAGCCCGCCGACAGCAAGGAGAACGAGAAGCTCTATCTCGACCTGCTCGACAAGGCCGGCAAGGACGGCGACCGGGCCGCCTTCGAGAAGCTGCGGACGGCCGCCGAGGCCGGCGACGTCAGCGCCCGGTCGTTCATGGGCGCCCTCTACAATCCCGAATGGGCCGCGGTCTACGCCAGGAACCCGGTCAAGCCCGACGCCGCCAAGGCCCTGACCTACTACCAGAAGCCCGCCGACCTCGGCTTCCCCGGAGCCCAGCGCGGCATGACCGAGCTCCTGCTCGACCCGGCCCGCGGCCAGCACGATCTCGAGCGGGGCTGCCGCTACGGGCTGGCCTTCCGGGCGAACCCGGTCGCGGCCCGGAACAACTACCTCGATTCCTGGTCGACGCTCTACTGGATCGCCGGCTGCTACACCGATGCCGGGAGCGGCGTCCCGCGGGATCCGCAGAAGGCCGCCGACCTCTACATGGACACGGTGGCGGCCAAGCTGCCGCGGGCGGTCACCACCTTCACGGACGAGCTCGGCCGGCAGCCCCCCGACCTCGTGGCGGCGATCCAGCGCGACCTCGCCAAGCGCGGCTTCTACACGGGGCCGGCCGATGGGACGGCGACGCCGCAGACGCGCGCGGCCGTGCTGGCCCTGGCCGGCCGGGGTGCCGGCCCGCAGGGCAGTGCCGGGGCCGGTAATCCGGGGGCGGGCAACCCCGGAGCCGGCAACCCCGGAGCCGCAAAGCCCGCCGGCCCGCCGCCTCCGGCACCGCCCGCGGCGACGCCGAGCGTCGAGGACCTCATCGCGCTGTCCAAGAGCGCGGCCTCCAGTGCCGCCGACGCGGCGAAGCTCCGGGGCTTGGCGGAGAGCGGCGTCCCGGTGGCGCAGTACCTCTACGCCGCGATGCACCTGTCCCCGGCCAACAAGGAGCAGCGGGTCACCGCGCCGGACGGCCCCCTGGCGAGCCGCTATCTCGAGCGCCTCGCGGTCGAGCGCTCCTTCGCCCCCGCGGCGACCTCGGCGGCCTTCCTGTACGACCTCGGCGGCGCCGGCCTGCAGCGGGACCCCGCGAAGGCGGCCGACATGACGGTCCGCGCCCTCGAGCTCAAGTCCACCGAGATCCTGCAGAATCTCGAGCAGGACCAGTGGGGCGCCGGCTTCTGGGCCGCCCTCCAGCAGCGCCTCGCCGACCGGAATCTCTACCAGGGCCGCGTCGTCGACCAGCGCAACGACCGGACCATCCAGGCGGCGCGCCGCCTCCTCGGCAATCCATAGGAGACGGCCATGGGCCCCCGCCGCAAGGATCCCGCGCGGTTCCCGGTCCCCCGGGCCGGGAACCGCCGCGCCGCCGCGCTGCTGGCGAGCCTGCTCGCCGGCCTGCTCGTGCCCGCCGCCGCGCAGGCGCAGATCAAGGTCCGCAAGGCCGACTGCTTCTTCGCGGCCGACGGCAGGACCGTCATCGACGGGGTCTGCGAGTTCCTGACCGACGCGCGCAGCTACGGGGTGGGCGGGTTCCGCCTCGCCACCTACACCAACGGCTACCTGCGCGACGGCGTGGTCGTGTCGGTGACGGCGCCCGGCCAGGGCACGGCGACCTGGAACCGGGAGCCCGGCGGCAAGCCCGAGGACGGCCCCGCCGACGGCGTCACCGCGGAGGGCGCCTGCTGGACCGGGTCCCGGAGCCGGATCTGCGCCTGGAAGGTCGGCGAGGGCCGCCCCGGATTCGGCGGCGCCCCCGCGGCGGCGCCCGAGGCCGGCGCCCCGCGGGCCGCCGACTGCTACCTCGAGGTCGCGGGCGATGTCCGCCTCGACGGGGCCTGCCAGTTCCGGTCGGAGACCGGGCAGACCGGCGCCCGCGGCTTCGAGATCCGCTCCTATTCCGCGGGCAAGCTCGACGTCGTCGCGCAGCTCGTCCGCGACCCACAGAACCCGCTGAAGGCCACGGCCTTCTGGAACGGGTCGTCCGGGGGCCTGCGCGCCGCCGAGGCCCTCGGCGCCCTGTCGCCGAGCGGCCCCTGCTGGGACAATGACGGCGCCCGTCTCTGCGTCTGGCAGCCCGGCCAGCCCCGCGGCGGCTGGGACCGGCGGGACGGCGGGACCGCGCCGGCCCGCGACCGGCCGGCCGAGGCCCGGGCTCCGGCCCCGCCCGAGACGCCGCCGTCACCTCCGTCGCCGCCACCCGCGCCGCGCGACAGCGCGGAGGGGCGCGATCCGCCGCCGGGCACGTTCCTGAAGCTGTCCTTCAAGGGCCGCTGCGAGTCCCTGATGATGGACGGGGAGGACCTCACCGCGACCTGCGCCCCGGAGGCGGTGAACACCTCCGTCGTCGGCAGCCCGAAGGCCGGGTTCATCTTCGGCACCACCGACGGCAAGGCCATGGCGTTCACGGCCTCGGCCAAGGGCTTCGTCGAGGGCGGCACCCTGCACCAGCCCGTCGACGCGCTGATGTACGCCGAGCGCGACCAGTCCACCTTCAAGGTCAAGGGCACCTGCGAGATGCCCAACCCGATGGGCGGCCCGGTGGTCATCACCTGCAATGCCCAGTCGGCGAACAGCACCTACGCGGTCCGGTTCCGCACCGACGGCGGCAAGCCGGTCCTGACCCGCGGCGACGCGAAGTGAGGGTCCCGCCGCGGACCGGAACCGCCCGGCCCGCGAACTCGAGGAGGATGCCATGGCACGACGCGTTGCGACCACGGGAGCGGCCGGCGACGCGCGGCCGGCGCGGGCCGGCGGCACCGGGATCCTCGTCGGGGTCCTCGTCGGGGTCCTGGGACTCTGCCTCGCGGGCCCGGCGCTCGCGGGATCCACGAGCGTGACCGCGCGGCCCGGGCAGCGGGTCCGCCTCGACGGCTACGCCACCCACGAGACCCGGCCGGGCTGCCCGTCGGTTCCGGCGGCCGCGATCGAGCTGGTCACGCCCCCGCGCGGCGGCCGCATCGAGCAGCGGCGCGAGTTCCTGGTCCTCGGCCAGAACATCGACGGCACCCCGTCGCGGGACGGCTGCCAGGACGTCGAGCGGGACGCGCGGACGCTCTACTACACGGCCCGGCCCGATTTCGCCGGCCACGACACGGTGTCGGTGATCGTCACCTTCGTCACCGGCGAGGACGCCACCTACACCTACAGGATCACGGTGCCCAAGGGCGAGGGCCGGCGGGCGCCGGCGATGTCCCAGGCGCCCGCTCCCCGCGACGCGGGCCTCGCGCGGCCGGCCCCGACGGCGCGGGCCGCTCCGGCCGAGCGGGCGGCTCCGGCTCCGGCGCCCCAGGAGGCCAGCACCGGCGACTTCCTGCGCGACGCGGTCCGGGACGCGGTCCCGGCCACCCGGCCGGCGCCGGCCGCGCCGCCTCCGAAGGCCGCTGAGGCCGCGGCGCCCGCGTCCGGCACGCCCGCACCGCCCGCACCGCCGCCGCAGCAGTTGGCACCGCCGCGCCCGCCCGCCGCGCCGCAGCTCTGACGCGCCGCGGACGGCCGGATCGGCCGCCCGTGCCCCCATCGCCAAGCCGAGGACGAGTCCCGTGCATCAGCGCCTCCCGAACGCCCCCCGCTTCGCAGCGACCCGACCGCGGCGGCGCGCCGGCGCCCGCGCCCTCGGATCGGCGCTCTGCCTGCCGCTCTGCCTGCCGCTCTGTCTGTCGCTCGGCCTCGCCCTGCCGGCCCGCGCGGAGGTGGAGAGCAAGACCGCGCGCCCCGGCCAGCGGATCTTCCTCCAGGGCTTCACCTACTACTTCGCCACGCAGGGCTGCCGCTCGCGCGCGGCCACGATCGAGCTCGTCAGGCCGCCGCGCGGCGGGCGCGTCGAGCAGCGGCGGGAGTTCCGGATCCTCAGCGCCAAGGTCGACGAGACCGGGGCGCAGATCCGGCAGCCGGACGGCTGCGAGGACGCCAAGAAGGACTCGATGTCGCTCTACTACACGGCGCGGCCCGACTTCTCCGGTCTCGACACCCTGTCGATCGACGTCACCTTCGGGGACGGGTCGACGGTGCCGTACACGTTCCGGATCACCGTGCCGCCGGGCGAGCCCCGCCGGGCCCCGGCGGTGTCGGAGGTCCCCATCCCGCGCGCGGGCGACGCCGGGCAGGCCGCGCCGGCGGCGCGGGCGATCCCGGCCCCGGCCTCCCGGGAGGCCGGCACCAGCACCGGCGACTTCCTGCGCGACACGGTCCGCGGCTCGGTCGCGGAACCTCCGAAGTCGGAGGCGGCCGCGTCAGGCGCGGCGCCGCAGACCGAGCCCGCGGCGCCGCGCGCGATGGCGCCGCCGCCGCGCGCCCGGCCACCGGCCGCGCCGCAGCTCTGAGACCCCGCGGCGCCGGCCGGCGCAGGCCGGCCTCCCACACCCGCACGGATCGACGCCTGACCGGGACCCGGCCGCGCAGGTCCGGCAGGTCACCAGCAGAACGAAGTGAGAGGCGCCCCATGGGATCGATGCGGAACGCGTTCGTCTACACGGCCATCCTGTCGACGATCACGCTCCCGGCGGCCGCGGCGGAGACATGCCGCGACCATTACCGGAGCGAGGGGACGCCGATGCTCCAGGCCATCACCTACAAGACGTGGATGGTCTTCCCCTCGGTCAGCCCCAAGGCCGCGTTCGACCGGGTGACGCGGGCGGTCCTGGCCGAGGGGTTCGTGGGCGTGCACGCGGAGAAGGCGCTCGGGACCCTGACGGCCCAGCAGGAGACGTCCGGTTCGGGGCGACCGCAGACGCTGCGGGTCGTGGTGCGCAAGGCCGGGACGGGCAGCCGGGTCGACGCCCTGTTCATGGTGCAGGCCGGGCAGGTCGGTCAGGACGTCGACCAGAACCTGTGCCGCGTCGTCGATGCCGCGGCGCAGTAGGGCCCGGTCGGTGACCGGCTCCAGGCACGCGGTCCAGAAGCGAGGTTCGGATGCGCAGTTCGGTACGAGGTTCAGTGCGGGGTTCAGTGCGGGGCCGGCCATGACGCGTCTCCTGGCGACCGCCCTCGCCGCATCCCTCCTGGCGCCGGCATCGGCCCGCGCGATCGACTGCCGCAAGGCGGTCAGCCCGCTCGAGCGCCTGATCTGCGCCGACGCGGCGCTCCGGAAGGCCGACGCCGCCCTGGGTTCGGCCTATGCCGGCCTCCTGCACGGCGCGGACGACCCCGAGATCCACGCGATGCTGATCGCCAGCCAGAAGCGCTGGGTGGCGGCCCGGGACACGCGGCTCGGCGAGCTGGACGCGGCCGACGCGCGCGCCGTCGTGCTGGGGGCGATCCGGGCACGGACCAAGGACCTGTCCGGTCGCTCGAGGAGCGATCCGGCCCGGCCGCACTGGATCGCGGCGGCGCTGCGGCAGCGGGCCTTCGCGGCGCGGTTCACCGGCGGCCCCTTCGCGGGGTTCGACACGGCGTGCGACTTCCTGCCCGTCGGGCAGGACCGGGTCTACGGCTGCTTCGGCAGCCGGCGCTACCAGAACGGCGACCGGGTCTGCACGCTGTCCGACGACTGGGCGAGCGGCCACACCACCGAGACGCGCACGGTCGCGCGGGTCGTCGACGGCGCCGCGCGAACGGTCGCGACCTGCACGATCGGCGGGGGCGACGACGCGGAGTGCCCCGGTCCCGACAACCCCGCCGGCCGCTGGGCGCGGCCCGCCGCCCCGGCCGCCGCCGGCGCGACGGCGGCACCCGCCGGCCCTCGGGCCACCCTCGACGTCGAGCTGGCCTCGGACGCCGATGCCGAGACCTGGCTCTCGACCTGCCTGACCGACCCCGCCTATCCGCCGCCCGACCCGATTCCGGCGGCCCGGACGGACCCGGGGTCGAGCCCGCCCGCGCCCGCGGGCGCCCCGAGCGGCCGGTGACGATGGGACCGCACGCCCCCACGCCCGAGCCGGCCGCCGCTCCTTTCCCCAGGCCGTCCCGCAGGCGCGGCGGCCGAGTCGCCGCGCTGACGCTCGGCCTGACGCTCGCCGGACCGGCCGCCGCGCAGGACGGGGCGCCGCCGCCGCGGGTCGCCTCCGCCGTGAGGGGCCTGCGCTTCGTGCCCCTCGCCGAGCTGCCGCGGGCCCCGGGCGGGGCGGGCCGCCGGGCCGGCTGCCCGGGCGAGGTCGTGCCGGCGCAGTCCGAAGCGGCGCGGGCCGTGGCCGCCCGGGACTGGTTCCTCCTCGGCGAAGCGGCGCTAGGCCGCTACCGGGCCGTCGGCTTCGCCAGCGACCTGCAGCAGGGGCCGAGCGGCACCTGCTTCGTCGCGGACGGCAATGTCGGCCTCTTCGACGGGGCGCGCCTCGTCGCCCTCGTGTACGGCGCCGGCCGGACCGGCGCGGTCGGCCGCATCGCGGCGCGCGCCGGCGGCGTGCGCCTCTGGGACGGCGACCTGCCGCCGTCTCCGGTGGGCGACCTGACGGTGCGCGCGGACGGGGTCCTGTCGCTGGAGCCGCCGGCCAAGGTCGAGTCCGTCTGCGGCGGCCGCGGATCGATCCCCGCCATCCGCGGCCGGCCGATCGACGAGGCCCGGACGGCGCTGATCGCCGCGGGCTGGACGCCGGTGAAGGGCGCGCCGAGCGGCGACGCGCGGGAGCGGGATCTCGCCCGGCGCGGCGTGACCGAGGTCGACGGCTGTTCCGGGACCGGCCTGGCCTATTGCAGCTTCCGGTACGCCGGGGCCGCCGGCACGCTCTCGGTGACGACGACGGGCGACGGCGATCTGCCCGAGGTCCACGAGTACGGAGTCACGTGCCGATGAGACGGACCCTGCGGGCGCTGACGCTGATCGCCGCGACGGGGCCGGCCGCGACCGCCGCGGTCGCGGCGCCCGCACCGCCCTGCGCGGCCGACGCCGGGCGGCAGGCCCTCAAGCTGCTGCGCTTCCACAGCGACGGCGACGCGCGGGCCACGGTCGATCCCGCGTCCGTCCGGTCCGTCGGCACCGTCGCGTCCCTGGTCGGGACGCGGCGCTTCCAGGTGATCGAGGTGGAGGGCAGCATCTACAAGGGCGCGTATCGGATCCGGCTGATCTACGCGCCGATGCCCGGGAGCTGCGTGCTGATGGGGCAGGAGATCCTCGAGCGCTCCGATCCCTACTGAGCACCGCCCGCCGTCCGGCGAACGGGCCGCGCCGCGGGCCTCGTCCTCAGCGCGCGCCGAGGCAGCCGGTCCCGGGCGCCGGCAGGACCAGCCAGGCGCCGCCCGCGTAGAGGCGCCGGACCGCGCCCGGCGCGGCGGGCCGGATCACCAGGTACGCGCGGCCGGCCGAGACCAGGGCCCCGTCGTCGGCGGCCGCCAGGGCGGCGGGGTTGCCGAGGGCCACCACGGTCTCCGGCTGGACCGCGAGGGCGGTCAGCGCGGTCACGCCCAGCCACCCGGCGAGCGCCGCCGCGGCGGCGCCGACCGGCAGGCCGCGCCGCGGGCGCCGATCAGTAGTCGTAGGCATGCTCGAACCGGCCCCCCGCGGCCTCCACGGCGCGGATCTGCGCGACGAGCTGCTCCACCGCGGTGTCGTAGCCGACGCGCTGCCAGCCCGGCTCCGACTGGATCGGCATCGCGAACAGCGGCTCGGCCCCCGCGAGGGTGACCGTCCGGCCCGGCGGCAGGAGGACGGTGGTGAGGATCCGGCGGTTGCCGGCGATCTCCAGCACGGTCCGGCCGCGATCGCAGAGGCCCCGGACGATCTCCGTGAAGGCCCGGTAGCGCGGCGTCTCCATCAGGGCGGCCGGTCCGCCGTCGCCGGCCGGGACGGGGCCGAGGAGGGCGATGCGCGGGTCGGCGGCCGCGTCGGAGGCGTCGAGCCCCGCCACGACGCTGCGGATCGTCAGGCCGGCCGGGTCCATCCCGGCGAGCCACGCGATCCCCCGCGCGTAGGCCCACTTCACCCCGTACTGCAGCGTGAGCGCGCCGCGCCGCTCGACCGCCCGCAGGGACGGCGTGAACGCGACCTCGTGCCAGAGCCGGGACAGCTCCGCGTCGAACGGGTAGCGGTACCAGGGGGTCTGGCGCAGGAACGCGGCGTAGTCCGCGAGCAGCCGGGCGTTGAAGCGATCCTCGTCCGTGGGCTCGGGCCCCCGCCACCGCGCGGTCAGCGCCCCGAGGGTGCGCTCGTAGGCGCCCTGGATCAGCATCTCGGCCGTGAAGCTGAGGCCGATGACGTAGTTGGTGACCCTCTGGCCCGCGGTGACGTCGCCGGTGCGCCCGGCCGCCCGGGTCGCCCCGCACAGGCTCGTCCAGAAGCCCGTCGTCGCCGCCCAGTAGTCGAAGGCCGATTCCGAGGCGGATCGCGTCACCCCGGCGAGGTCCGCGTAGGCGTGGACGATGTCCCATTCGGGGAAGGTCAGGTAGCTGTCGCCGGCCGCGCGCTTGTAGCCCTCGGGGGCGATCCCGAAGCGCGAGCCGCCCCCCGCCCGCCCCTGCAGGGCGGGATCGGGCGCGACCGCGCAGCCCCCCTCGATCGCCGCGACCGGCAGGGCGCAGGCGAGCGCGACGAGGGCGAGGCCGGCGGCCGCCCAGCGGGCGGGCCGCCAGCGGCGGCGGGCGGGACGGGAGCTCACGCCGCGACCGTCGCGGCGCCGCGCCGCGGCCACCAGCCGAGCACGACGCCGGCGAGACCGAGGCTCAGGTGCGGGCCGTTCGAGAGGAGCGGGCTGTCCTGGAAGCCCTTCAGGAACAGCGACAGGTCGAGGAAGCTCGACCCGGTGAGCGCGCCGACGACGCCGTCGAGGAGGTAGATCGCCCCGAAGGCGCGCAGGAAGGTCACGGCGGCCGACCGCGACCACAGGGCGGCGGCGAGCGCCCACAGGCCGGAGGCGAGGTGGAGCGCGTCCTTGTAGACGTCGAGCCGGAACAGGCCGAAGACGCGGCCCTCCGCGTCCCGGAAGGCCGGGACGTAGTCAGTGGCGGCGGCGAACAGCAGGATGGCCGCGAAGGCGAGGGCGGCCGCCCGGGGAAGCGAGAATGTCATGGCGGCTCCTTGCGCGCTCAGGCCAGGTAGGTCGACCACAGGGCGTTCCGGAACAGCAGCCCCGGATCGTACCGGCGCTTGGCCGCCACGAAGGCGTCCAGCCGCGGATAGGCCCGGGCCATCTGGTCGCGCCGGGCGTGCAGGCGGTAGGGCAGGTAATACGCCCCGCCGATCGCCACGACGCGCTCGATCAGGGCCTCGGTCATGCGCATCATCGCGGCCTCGTCGCCGGGGGTGAGCCCCTGCGAGAACGACATCACCGCGCCGATGCGCGGGGCGGGCGCGTAGGCCAGCGTCGAGTCCGGGTCCGCCGCCACGTAGCGCAGGGTGACGTTGAGGCAGTCGCAGCCCGAGCTCGGGATGGTGTCGCGGCAGGCGGCGAGGAACGCGTCGAAGCGCTCGGGCGGGACGAAGTACTCGTGCAGGATGTCGGTGCGGCCGCGGTCGCGCGAGGCGAGGTTGGCCACCGGCTCGTTCATCAGGCTGTTGCGGGTGGCGAGGCCGGGATCCAGGGCCGGGTTGAGCCGGGTCTCGGCGATCCAGCGGGCGCGCTTGCCGAACTCGCTGCCGACCTGGGCGCGGTAGATCTCCCGCGAGACCGCCGAGAACGCCCCCTGCGCGGCCGCCGCGGGCAGGACCTGCGGCGGGTGCCCGGCCTCCGCGTAGGTGACGAGGATCGCCTCGTCGAAGAACCCGGCCTGCGCCACCGAGAGGCGGCCGTAGGCCATGCGCAGCCGCGCGTCGCGCGCCACCGCCGCCACGAGGGCCGGCGCGAAGGCGGCGGCCGGCATCACCGCGAAGGTCGGCGTCAGGAGGCGGTTCGGCACCATCTCGACCACGAGGTCGACCACGACGCCGAACAGGCCGTAGCCGCCCATCGCCAGCCCGAACAGCTCGGCGTTCTCGGTGCGGGAGCAGGTCACGAGGCTGCCGTCGGCCAGGACGAGGCGGAGGGCGCGGACCGTGGAGCCGAACGGGCCGTACGGCGCGGGCCAGCCGTGGGCGTTGACGCTGAAGGTCGAGCCGACCCCGAAATCGCTGTTCGACTGCATCACCGCGGGCGAGAACCCGATCCGGTCGAGCTGCCGGATGACCTGCGACCAGCGCGCGCCGGCACCGACGCGGTAGAGGCCGGCGGCTTTGTCGGGCTCGATCGGGCCGCCCTCCAGGGTCACGGCGGTCCCGTCGCGGGCGAGGCTCTGGCCGCCCATGGAATGGCGGGCGACGCCGACGGCGACCGGCCGCCCGCCGGCGGCGGCGTCCCTGATCTCGGCGCGCACGGCCTCGATCAGGGCCTCGGTCGAGCCTGTCGGGAGGACGGCGTGGCGCGTCACCGGGGTCGGGTTGAGGCCGCTCGCGTCGTTCAGGATGGTCCGCGGCGCGGCCCGGGCCGCCCGCGGCAGCAGCGCGGCGGCCGCCACGGCGCCGCCGCCCGCGAGGATCCTGCGCCTGCTCGGTCCTGTCCCGGCCATGCCCGCCCTCGATGCCCGCCCTCGATTCGCGCCGATGGGGCGGCCGGATCGCCCGCCGGCCAACCCTGCGACGGGTTCGGATCCGGCGGCGTGAGATCGCGCACGGTGCGCCGCCCGCCGGTGCGACGCGGGGCAATCAGCAGCATGGGCAGGGCGCGGTCAACAGCCCGACGGCGGACCGTTCCGGCCGTCGGCAGGTCTCCGGGACGGAGGCGACCCGGACGGCGCTCGAACCGGTCTGGACGATGTGCTTGAAAACCCTGGCGCGCCCTACGGGAATCGAACCCGTGTTTTCGCCGTGAAAGGGCCGCCACGAGACAAAGCGGACAGAAGTGAACTCCCCACTTCCCTCTGCACGCTCGCTTTTTTCGTCTCCTGCTATCATAGTTGGTCTCACCGTCTGTGTGAGACGCTCTGTGAGACCGATCAATGGCAAAGCCTAGCAGCTTCGATAGCGTCGCTAAGCGGGTCCGACTTCCGTCGGCCAAGAATCCACGCTGGCAGGGTGTTTCGGGAGGCCGAGGTGGCGTCAGCCTGGGCTACCGCAAGCCAGCGCGAGGACCGGGTACCTGGATCGTCAAGCTGGTGATCGATGGGAACCGCGTCGAGCAACGCCTCGCCCAAGCTGACGATCCTGGCTCGGATCCGGATGCCCTCTCGTACCCAGCTGCCGTTACGGCAGCCATCGACTGGGCGCGCGCTCAGGTACGTCGTCTCGACGGAGAAGGGGAGGGGGACGATGCCGAGGTCCCGAGCGTGCGCACGGCTGTCCAGGCCTATGTCGCTGCTCGCTCAGAGCGTGCCCCCACAGCGGGGAAGGACGCCGAGAAGCGCCTCGGAAAGCACGTCCTCTCCGATCAAGCCTTCGCCGAGACGCAGTTGGCGAAGCTCAACGCGAGCACCATCCGGACTTGGCGACAGCGTCTATCGAGCGAGTTGCAACCCACGACCGTCAACCGGCTGCTGAACGACCTGCGCGCTGCGCTCAACGCAGCCGCAGAACACCATCGTCGCGTGCTTCCAGCTACGCTTGCCGCCGAGATCCGTGCCGGCACGAAGGCGAACTCAGCAGGGTCGAGCGCGCGCAAGCAGGTCCTGCCTGATGCCGAGATCCGCCGCCTTGTCGACGCGGCCTTCGTCGTCGACGAGACCGGTGATTTCGGGCGGCTCGTGCTGGTCATGGCAGCCACAGGAGCTCGCCATTCTCAGGTCGCCAGGACCACCGTGGACGACGTGCAGGCCGCGCGTGGCAGGATCATGGTGCCGCCCTCGAACAAAGGGCGCGCCGGCAAGCGCCCGACGCCGATCGCCGTGCCGGTCGGAGCTGACGTGATCGAGCGGCTCCAGGTCGCCCTCGCCGGCCGTCGAGGGCACGAGCCACTCTTGCTGCACTGGCGGCATCGACAGGTCGGGCCCGTTACCTGGGAGCGGGTTGATAGGGGGCCTTGGGCCACGGCCTCGGCAGCGCTGCGCCTATGGGACAGAGCCCGGACCCGCGCAGAGGCGCCTCCTGGGACAGTCATGCTGTGCCTGCGCCATAGCTCGATCGTACGGGCGCTGAGTGCCGGCGTGCCGGTGAGGCTCGTCGCGGCGCTCCACGACACCAGCGTGCAGATGATCGAGGACCACTACTCCGCCTACATCGTCGAGGCGACGGAGGAGATCGCCCGTCGAGCCGTCACCCCCCTGGCGCCGAGCGCAGTCGCCACGCTGCAGCCTGTCGACGGAGCCGCAGCGTGACGGAGCGGCAGCGCGCCAAGAAGAAGTGGACGAAGGCCGGCAAGCTCCGCGGTCGGCCGCCCGGAAGCCGATCCTACGATCCGGAAACGAGCCGCTCTGGCGATCCCATAGTTCGAAAACCCGAGAGACGTGGGCGCCCGCCTGTGGCGCTGAAGCCAATGATCTTGCGCTTCATTCAGATGGAGGTCGGCTTCAACAAAGCCGGCTTCGCGAAGCAACTAGCGGCAGAGGGGACAGGGAACGGGATCAAGGAGGAGACTGTAAAGCGGCGGCTGCGGCGAGACCGAAGCGAGGCACGCAAGCGGAAAGACCGTCGAAAAGATAGCAGATGGACTTTCGACTGATTATGCTTATCGCACAGCCAGATAGGGAATCATTTTAGCCCCGCCGTGACGCCCCTACGAAGCCGTGTCTCTTTGTCTTCAGACAGATCAGACAAAGGCGGGCTGTAGCATGTCACGTCCAACCTCTAAGCATCGCGAGCGTCCCGACGCCATCCCGTGGCAGAAGCGCCCTCATCTACGGATGGACGTGGCGGCCGAGGTGACCGGGCTTTCGCGGAGCACGATCTACCGCCTCGCTTCTGATGGCCGGCTCACGCTCCGGCGTCTCGCCGGTCGGGTCGTCGTCGAGACCTCGGGTGTGCTCACGCTGGTCGAAAACGCTGAGCCTTGGCGGCCTGGGACTCGTGGCGCTGCAGCTCGGGCGAAGCGATCCGAGGCAGCTCGCGCCGCGCTGCGCTGAGGAGACTGCTATGAGCGCCTCCCAGGGCAACACAATGTTTGCGTGGTTTCTGACCGCCGATGAAACAGGTCTCAACAATGTAGAGCTGGCGGTCGAACCGGATGTCGACGCGGGCAATCGGAAATTCTTTGATCCGAACCCAGAGTGCCTGATACAACTCCGACCGATGCTCAAAACTGACGTAGCGCCACACGGCGCTGGCAGGAGAAGTAACGCGCTCCTCTACGCGCATGACGGACATGGCGTCTCGTTCGTCTGTTACGTTCGGATGCCCGCACAGTATCGAAAAAACAACCGCGCTTGCATCAGTCGCGCGCTCGATCAGGTCAGGCGCTTCGCGCCGAACCACGCCAGCCAGCTCGACGCCATCGCCTCTCGGACCCAATGGCCGACGCGTGGAGCCTGGTCATGGGAGCGCCAGCCAAACCACCGCGATGCGCTCCTCTATGATCCACCTTGAGATCGTCACCTCCCTGCTGAGCACGAGCCGGCAACTCCCGCACCAGGGGGCCGCTTCGACTTTCCTATCCTGAATGTGGGCGTCGGATGACACCGCCACCCGCAGGAGAATCGTCATGGACGCGAACGGTCATGAGCCCGTGCGGGTCGGATCGCAGCTTGTCGATCCCGAGGCGTTGACCGCTGCGAGTGCCGGGCCGGCTGCGGCGTTGCTCCCGGCCTGGAATACGGATCAGGCCGCTTCCTTTCTAATCGACCTTGTCTGTTCGGGGCAGCTCTCGGTCGCGGCCATCCATCCCATCACGGGAGCCTGCCACGGGGCTACCTTCGCGGTACCAGACGAGCGGGATGAGCTCGTCGCATGGATCGAGTCACATCAGGGCAAAGCCAATCTGCATTTCCTCTTAAACGCGCCACTCCACCCGGAGAGACAAACTGGCAAGTCAGGTCGCGTGAAGCGCCAAGATCTGTCGGCATTGCGGGGCATCGTCATAGATCAGGATCCGCAGCGGGACGTCGAGGCGGAGCCCGGCGGGTTCGAGCGCGAGCGTCAAAGACTGTTGGGCGAGGCAAAGCGGCATATCGAGGATCCGAATGGGCCGAGTGCCGTCATCGACAGCGGCGGCGGAATACAGATGGTCTTCCTGTTTCCCAAAGCCCTGTCTGCCACATCCGAGAACATCGCAGCCGTCGAGGCGCAGGCACGTGCCCTCGCTCAGCACTACGGCGGCGACGCCACAAGCGACGCCGCACACCTCTTCCGCATACCCTGGACGATCAACCTGCCGAACGCGAGTAAGCGGAAGCGCGGCCGTCAACCGGCCCTCGCGAGCGGGAAGGTGCTCAAGCCTTGGCGCTTCCACACGCTCGACGATCTCGCGAAGGTAGCACCGCCGGTCGCCGACGAGTCGGCAATCACGGAGACGACCGAGTTCGATCTCGGCGCCGCCTGGGAAGCGCGCGGCGATCCGGAGAGGCTCGACCCGGAACTGGCTGCGCGCCTGAAGGAGGCTCGCCGCGAGCGTCCGCGGCTGGACAAGCTTTTGAGCCGGGAGCCGGCCCCGCAGGGCGGCCGCTCGGATCGAGATTACGCGATCGCCGCCACGCTGATTGAGGCCGGCTTCACCGATCCATCGGAGGTCGCCGCTCTTGTCGCGGCGCACTCGCCAGACAAGTTCGAGGCGGAGGCGGATGCCCATCACGACGAGCGGGCGGAATACTACCTGCGCAGGACGGTTGCGACCGCGCTGGCCAGGGTCAAACCGAGCGCCCGGCCGAGCGATTTCTTCAAGCCAATAGAGGAGGACGCCGGAGCGACCGCCAAGGAAACTACCGAGGATCACGGCGGCCCGGTGGACATCTTCGGGGACGACGATCCAGCGGATCTGTCGGCACCGCCCGCTGGAAGCCTGCCAAGCGTGGTGGAAGGAATCGCGAGCACCATCGCGACCCAGATGGGCGTTCCTGAGAGCTTCGTTGCGACCGCGGCCGTGGCGGCTCTCGCTGGCACGATTGGCAACGCGCTCAAGCTCCAGGTGAACGCGCACAGCTCCGACTTCAGCGTGCCGGCCACATTATCCGTGGTGATTGTGGCTCGGCCCGGTCGGAAAAAGTCGCCCACGATCGCTGCGGTACTGCGACCGGTGAAACAGATTGATCGCGAGCTGTATCGCCAGAGCTGCCAGGAGCAGGCCGCTCGCGAAGCCATGGTGCGGGCGGCGAAGAGCAAGCGTGAGGCAGCCGGAGGACTCCCACCTGCACCGCCCATGCGGCGGCTCTGGGTCGATGATGCGACCCTGGAGAAGCAGGTTCGCATCCATGCAGACAATCCGTGCGGGATCATTCGCGCGCCCGACGAGCTGTTCGCGTTTCTCGGCAGCTTCGGAGCCTATAAGCGCAACGGCGACGGCGATCGAAGCACCATGCTTCGCCTGATCGATGGCGGCGACATCAGCGTCGATCGCATGACGGGCTCCACACGGGCCGACAGTGCCCTGATGGGCCTCATCGCCTCGACGCAGCCAGACAAAATCCGTCAGCACGCGCAAAACCTCGGCACTGACGGCTTCCTACAGCGCCTGATCTTCGTGACAGATGACGGTGCGGAGCGGACGCCGCTCGATGTGCCCGCAGACGGTGCTGCGGTCGCCGAGTACGAGCGAGCGGTGCGTGGGATGTTCGCGCTCCGCGCGGCGGCCGGGCGTACAGTGCAGCTCTCGCCGGAGGCCCGCACGATCCTAACCGGAACATGGGCGCGGGTACGGGCGCTGGGTCGCCTGCCGGGTGCTTCAGCGGCGTGGGAAGGGCACATATCCAAATGGGAGGGGCTGATCTACCGGATCGCCCTGACGTTCCACGCGCTCGACACCTGGGATCTAACGGGAGGCGTGTCGACAGAGTCGGGACACGAGGTGACCGGTGAGACCGCGCAACGCGCATCTCGCTTCGTCGCGTTCCTCGTCCGCCACGCTCTGCGCTTCTACACCGAGTTCTGCGAGCCGGCGGAAGAGATGGTCGAGGCGCGCGAGGTGGCCGGATATCTGCTCACGCGACCAGACATCTTGTCCGTAACGGCAAGAGACATTGAGAAGGCGAGGCGGCCGCTCAGCGGCAAACGGCACCTTACGCGCTCCGCGATGCGCGCGCTCGCGGACGCTGGATGGGTAGCGGTCGCTGAGATGGGCGCGGACGGGCCGACGAAGTGGACTATCGATCCGAGAATCCATGTGCGGTTCGCCGAACGAGCCGACCGTGAGAAGGCGCGGCGCACCCAAGCGCACACCCAAATGCTAGCGGCATTGTCGGCGAAACGGGAGCTTCGCGATGTCTGAGGCCCAAGAGGCGCCGACAATGCCGCTCGCGTGCGCGATAGGTATGTCTCTTTCCTCTCTCTTCTACCTTTATATTCCACAGACCCCTTCATTCCCGAACTTCTTCGCGCGCACGCGAGCGGCATCGCCGGCGCTGGATGAGATAGCCCATCGGGGCTGTGGAGGTCGGAACGACATACCGCATGGAGGAACGCCGTGAGCCGCCGCCGTCCCCCCGCGAGCACGCGCCCTGAATCACAAGGCTCAGGCCGCACCGTTCGGCCGGACTTCCCGTCCATTGGGGCTCGGGCGCTGCGGCGCTTCCATGCCGAGCGCGAAACTTTCCCAATGTGTGGTGCCATGGCCCGATCAACCGGCGAGCCGTGCCGACAGACGCCCGCTAAAGGGCGCACCCGCTGCCGCTTTCACGGGGGAGCCACCCCACGCGGCGATGGGCCGGCTGGCTGGCACACGCCGGGATTTCCGGACGGCCTTCCGACCGGCAAGCCGCGTAGCGACGCACACAAAGCTCGCAAACGCAGACAGCGGCGCGCTGAGATCGCCGCCATGACCGCCGAGGAGCTGGCGCGGCTGGAGGCATGGAGGAACACGCACAAACCGGGCAGCGAACGCGATCGGACGTTTGGGCGCCGCGCACGCGAAGCCCGGCACTGGCTCCATACGATCATGCAGGAGGCACCCTCAGCGCCCACGCTGGATCGAGCCGAGCTGGACGCGCTGCGGGCGAGGTTTCGTGCCCACCTGGCGCGGCTTGACGCCGAAATGACCGAGCTCGAAGGCGAGCCATCGATCGGCGGCCTATTCGACTGACCCATGGTCGTTCGAGGACTGCGTCGGGGCAGGGTAGGGCGACCACGACCAAGCCCCGGGCTTGCAGGATTAGATCACAGCGTGGCCTGCTATTGCGAAGCGAGTGCGAGGCGAGCTCGCAGGCGCGCCACGGCGACCGGCGTCCATAGGCTGTGCCCCCGCGCCGTCGGCACGTTCTCGGCCGTTAGCGCCCGCGCCAGAGCATGCAGCGAGGCCGTACCGTCGGGATCGAGTCGCTCCAGGATTGGCGCTAGTGCTGTCGCCCGCGCGTCAGCGTTGCACTGGAGGGCAGCGCGGGCTCGGGCTGTATCGTCACCCGTACCGGCTCGACCGCGGAAGCCGCCGAGTACGCGACCGCGCGCCTTCGCAGCAGCAAGCGCCGCTTTCGTCCGTGCAGAGATCATCCGCCGCTCCTCCTCGGCCACTACGGCCATGATGCCGACGGTCATTCGATTAGCCGAAGGCATGTCGCAGGCGAGGAAGTCGACGCCGGCCTTGTGCAGGCCCAGGAGGAAGTGCGCGTCGCGGGCAAGGCGGTCGAGCTTGGCGACGACGAGGATCGCGCGGTGAGCCCGGCAGAGCGCCAGGGCTCGATCCAATTCAGGTCGATCGCTCTTAGCACCACTCTCGATCTCGACGACCTCTGCGATCAGCGTCCAGGCGCCGCCGTTTAGATAGTCGGTGACGGCTGCACGTTGCGCCTCTAGCCCGAGACCGGATCGGCCCTGACGATCAGTGCTGACGCGCAGGTATGAGATGAAGCGGCCATGGGTCATCGAATGACCATATCATCCTGCACAACGGTGATTGTTCATGATGATATGGTACGACTCGATGTCAACGCTGCTTGGGTGAGCGTCGCGGCGTCATTGATCGTTGCACCACGCAGGTGCCCCCCGGCCCCGGCCCCCGGCCCCCGGCCCCCGGGTACACCCTCGCAGCGATCTGTCAGCGTTTGCCAGACGCCCGGACAAAATTGCGCTCGTTGAAACGTTTCGGACAAATTGTCCGAGCCGTTGCATGCGTCCTCACGACCATCGTTGGCTGGTCCGCTTTGGAACCTACACGCCGAAAAAAGCGGACGGGCATCTATCGACCCAGACCAGCCATGCGGACCGCCGTCGAGGAGCCCCAGAAGCAGACATCTGTGAGCCGCTCGTCAAATACGGCCAAGGTGTCGGCAGCTATTTAGCGCCGAACATATATGCCCAGTTGTGGATCCCATGCTGGGCATATCGCTGTTAGGATACTTTCATCACGGCGCTTGCTTAGAAATTGATCGACGCTGAAATAATGAACGTTCGAGGTGAGGCAACAGTGACGAAGGTGCCTGTCGTGAGCCAGTAGCGGTTATCGGCTATGTTCTCAACATTGAACCGCAGCGTAACCGGCTGATCGTAGACGATCGTTGAGTAGCGGAGGCCCAGATCAAAGCGGGCCCAGTCCGGAAAGCGCAGCGTGTTGGCGGTAGTGAGATAGGAGCCGGACGTGTAGATCACCCTGCCATTCAACGAGAGCCCAGGAACCCAGGGCGTATCCCATTCAAGGCCAGCAGAGACAGTCAGATCTGGAACGCCAGGAGCGTCATTCCCACGTTGGACCGGATTGGTCGGCTTGGTCAATTCAGGGCGGAGGAAAGTCGCACTGGCAAAGCCGCGCAGGTTCGGCAAGATCGCTCCGAACGCCGACAATTCCAACCCTTGATTACGCTGCTCGCCGTCGTAGGCAAGCGCACCGGATGCAGTCTGCACTTGGCTCGGCCGGCTGATCTGGAACAAGGCGGCCGTTGTCGTAATAGTGCCCCAGTCGACCTTGATACCGACCTCCTGCTGATCCGATTTGTAAGGGCTGAGGATCGCTCCCGTATTGCTATAGCCGGGTCCCACAATGGTGCCGGATGTCAGGCCCTCAGCGTAATTTGCGTAGAGTGCGACGTTCTGCCAAGGCTTGACCACAATCCCAGCAAGTGGCGACGTCGCGTCCGCATCGTACTCGCTCGTCCGCGCGCCAGTGGTCGTGTTGTAGGCTAGTTGGTTCACCATCTGGTAGCGAACACCGGCGGTGAGCAGGACCGTATCGCCGAAGAACGACATCGTGTCCGCGACGGCGACGCTCGTGAGGGTCGTGTCTGAAGATCGACGCGGATCGAGGCGCGCGCCTGTCACGACAGGAAGCGGAGATGGCCTGTAGATGTTCGAAGGCACCGATTGGGCGGCAGTGTTCGCGACGTAGGCGAAGCCATCTTCACGGCTAAATCCAGTGAACACGAAGTTGAGCGAGTGATTGATGAACCCGGTGTCAAAGCGCGCCTTCATACCCGCATTGCCGCTTACCGAGCTGCTGTAGGAGTCATAATAGGCATTGATGAGCCGGAAGTTACCGAATGCGTCGGCTCCGCTTGTGAAGCCCGCCACGCGCGAGTCCGGGAAGGTCTGCTGGTTGGAGCCGGCGCGATAGCCGATCCCGCCGTAGGCCGTCAGCCAGTCGGTGATATCGTACTCGACGAAAGAGGCAATGGTATTGTCCCGCTGGTTGAGCAACGTCCCTGGGTACCAGTTGCTGCGGGCGTCTGGTGGTTGGGGGATGAACGGGATGTCGGACCGCAAGGTCATCTGCGGGCGGAAATTTTTGGTGTCGTCGTTCTGCGAGATGACGTCGAGCGCCCAGCGCAGGCGTTCGCCTTGATAGTCGAGCGACAGAGCGCCGAGCCCGGTCTGCCAGTTGCCATCGTTGATCGAGGCTTCCCCGGTGCGACCCAGGCCGTTGAAGCGAATACCCCACTCCTTGTTCTCGCCACCGCGGGTACTGGCATCGACGTGAACGCCAAAATTGCCGGGACTAATGTACTGTGGCGTCACTTGGAGAAGCGGGACATCAAGAGCGCGTTTGGTCACAATGTTGATACTGCCGCCGACACTGCCGCCAGGCGGAATGCCATACATGAACGCGCCTGGCCCTTTCAGTACCTCAATCCGCTCGATGTATTGAGCGGCCACGCGATTTGACGAGATCAATCCATAGAGGCCGTTCAGGCCAACGTCCTGGGCAGGGACCGGGAAACCGCGGATCTGGAAAGTGTCGTCGAACCCGTTACTGCCTGTGGTAAGACGGACGGACGAGTCATTGACTAGCGTATCGGCGGCGGTTCGCGCCTGCTGATCCTGGATCACCTGCTGCGTGAAGTTGACTGTGCTGAAAGGCGTGTTGAGTGCATCTCTCGTGCCGAGGACACCCAAGGATCCGCCGCGCGCGAACTGTCCACCGGCATAGGGTGCTGGCAAGTCTTTCTGAAGTCCGACCCCCTGACCAACCCTTCCAGAACTACCTGCTGCACTCGCTACCGAGAGCTCATTGAGCTGCACGGCCTCCTGGGCGATCACCTGTTGGGTTAGGCTCGTCCAGCTAAGGCCCAGCGAAGCTGCGCCAATCAAAGCGTGGATCGATGTAGTTCTAAGGACAGACTCAAGCTTACGCATC
The DNA here is from genome assembly GCF_028583545.1 of Methylobacterium sp. NMS14P. NCBI lineage: Bacteria > Pseudomonadati > Pseudomonadota > Alphaproteobacteria > Hyphomicrobiales > Methylobacteriaceae > Methylobacterium > Methylobacterium sp. NMS14P. The sequence continues at coordinate 1,623,008 of NZ_CP087106.1, forward strand.
GCTACGCCCTGCAATAATCCGGCAATTATACCAGCAGACGGCCATCTGGCAGCCTGGAACTCGTGTAAACTTCCAATCAATTTGATGGATTAAGCTGCGATTACGCGATCACGCAGAGGTGAACAAGAGCAATTTTCACAGTGAGGCGAGCAAGTGCCTTTGAGGCAACAAAAAACGAATTATTCCAAATTGTATCTGCAGCGAATTCGCTAGTACAAATTGAGCAACAGCAGCGCTTTATGGATCTTTGTAGATCGGCCTAATATGAAACATCGCGGATATCAAGCCGCAGCGCAGCTATTAACTTGACTTATATTGCCAACGGAAAGTGTTGAGGCTGGCAAGGTTGAGGGAGCGGGAGAGTGGTCTTCGCTTTGATGCCCCAGCCGCCCTTAAGTAGACCGGCAAAAATCCACCCCGAGCCGCCGTTCCGCACCCGACCCTACCCAGCCGCCCGGACTGCCATCGAACTTTCCCAGAAGCGGACACTCGTCGGCCGCTGGGCAGGAAAGAGGTCATCCGCTCGGCTCGGTTCGCACGGTATGACGTTCGCCGCCATGCGAACCACGATTTGCAACTGGATCGCCGCGCGATAGCGATCAAACAGACGAGAGCTCAATCACCTCCGAAAACGTCAGGTTTGTCGGTGTGATCCACGCGGCCGCCCGTGACTGTGGTGGAGCTGGTGGAGCTGTCAACGCCGCTGTTGAGGCCTCTTCAACGCGAAAAACCGCAGCCCAAAGAGTGCCACGACCCTTCAGGAAGAAGCCGAAGTGCAAGGAGATTGCCTCGGCCGATACATCCAACACCACGCGACGTTCGACCCACGGCCTGCTACCGAACAGCCAGCCGTCGGCGGCATCCTTCAGGTTGTCGAAGGCGAAGGTGTTTCCCGGCATCGCGTCGACCCGGGCCCACAGCGTCGCCCCATGGGTCACGTCCTGGCAACGCAGCTTGGCGCTGATCGCGACCCGCTGGCCGTGAAACGGCACGGCTGACACAGTCTGCACGTAGCAGCCGAACGCGCGGGCCGGGTCGGGATAGCGCCGCAGCCCGAGCACGGGATCGTGCCGGATGAGGGCGGCACAGCCGCCGCGGACCATTGGGTCAGCATCGGCTCCGTGGTCGTAGGCCTCAGGATGCTCGGCCAGCAGCGCCCACCCCTTGAGCGCGGTGATGCGGCGGCGTGCGGTATCCTCAGATCGCTTGGCCTGAGCAGAGAGGACGTTCCAGTCCTTCAATCCGAATTGGCGGGCCACGATGTCGAGGCACTCACCATGGGTAATGGCGACGTTCTTGGCACGTAGAGCGCTTTCCACGGCGCGGGCCATGGACTTGGCATCTTCGATGGTGGGCATGCTGATGATCCCCGAACCGGATCGACCGCACTGTCAGTGCCCGCTTTGCCGACCGGCCGACCCTAAGTCAGGGACCGCGATCTCGTCCATCGATGCGTTCACCGTATCCCGAGGGACGCGAGCGGCAGGCCGCATCAGCCTGCTCGCAGGAGAGCATCACACCGCCGACCGCGTCAACCGCCTGTTGCCCTATGAGGGTAGGAAGCCAGCCTCTCTGGCCGAGGGGTCAGAGGTCCGACAGGGTGCGCCCGCGCGCTGCGTCAATGACCTCATTCGCCAAGACGCTAACCCAGGCGTCACCACTGAGATCGGCCCCCGTCTCCAGCCAGTCGCCCACGATCCGATAGCCGAGGGTGTAGCCGAGCCAGCGCGGATACCTTCCTCCGACGCCGAAGAACCATGCGCGGTGGTCGTGCCCGTTACCCACGAGCGTCGCGTCATCGGGAAGGTTGGCCGCCAGCACCTCGTCGGTCACGGCACATTCCCATGGGTCGGGCGGCGAGTTGAACAGGCGGCTGACGAACTGCCCCGCCAGGCCCTCGCTCACGAGGGCCTCACCCAGTGTCCAACCGTAGCCGGGGCCGTCCATGCGCATGCAGTGGTGAGCCTCGTGCGCCACAGTCCGGCGCAGATCCCCATCACGCAGCGATCGCGCAAAGTTGGGGTTGTCGGGATCGATGGTGAGAGAGAACAAGCCAGGGCGCATGGCTTGTCCCGTCGTGCCGGTCTCCGGGATCACCGCGCCAGGCAACCGCTGCACGAGGATATCGAGCGGCGACACCGGCAGAACGCCCGCTACAGCCTTTCGAGCAACCTCGACCTCCTCGGCAACGATGGCGCGCCACGCGCTCATATCGCCGGACGCCTCAAGCCAATGTAGCCGCCACGTCATCCTGAACCTCGTCGGGCTCCATAGCCTCATCCTGCCGTTGGTGGCAGGACGGGACAACCCGCCGGCTCTTGGAGACGGGCGGGGCGGCGACGTCCGCTTCACGCCATTGCTGCCCGACAGCGGACCGGCAGAAATTCCACCCAACCCAGTCATTCAGAGTTGTCCGCCAGTGCGACCGGAACTGGCCGAAAGCGGCGCAGCCGCTTTTGAATGCATCGCCATCGAAGCAGACAGCGAGGTCCCACCCGCTGGGACGCCGGTCAGGGAGAGAGTTTCTCACAAGGCGGCGTTGAGGACCGACATGGCCGCGGTCGCACCGCCCCTTTGATGGGGCACGCCTGCCACGCCCAGCGCCATCTCTACGCCGGAGAGCGCCCCCATCAGCATCAGGTCGTTGCACTCGCCGAGGTGGCCGATGCGAAACACCTTGCCGGACAACTTGGACAGGCCGGCGCCGAGAGAGATGTTGAACCGGTCGAGGGCGAGCTGTCGGAAGGCGTCGGCGTCATGGCAGTCCGGCATGAGCACGGCGGTGAGGACCGGCGAGTACTCGCTCGCCTCCTCGCACAGGACCTCAAGCCCCCATCCCTGGACCGCAGCCCGCGTCGCCTTAGCCAGCCGCTCATGCCGGGTGAAGACTGCCGGCAGACCTTCTTCGCGCATCATGGCGATCGCCTCCCGCAGGCCGTACAAGAGGTTGGTCGCGGGCGTATAGGGGAAATAGCCGCCTTCGTTCGGCTTGAGCATCTCCTCCCAGTCCCAATACGAACGCGGCAGAGTGTTGGTCTTCGAAGCCGCGCGGGCCTTCTGCGAGATCGCCGTGAACCCAAGGCCCGGGGGCAGCATCAGGCCCTTCTGGGAGCAGGCGACGGTCACGTCGATGCCCCACTCGTCGTGGCGCAGGTCGGCCGAGCCCAGACCCGAGATGGAGTCGACCAGCAGAAGCGCCGGGTGATGCGCGGCGTCGATCGCCTGCCGGACCTGGGCGATGCGGCTCGTCACGCCCGTCGAGGTCTCGTTGTGGACGACCATCACCGCCTTGATCGCGTGCGCCCTGTCCTCGGCGAGCTTGGCCTCCACGATGGCAGGGTCCGCACCGTGGCGCCAGTCGCCTGGTACGAACTCAACTGTGATGCCCCATCGGGCGGCCATCTTGCTCCATAGCGTGGCGAAATGCCCGGTCTCGAACATCAACACCCGGTCGCCCGGCGAGAGCGTGTTGACGATCGTCGCTTCCCACGCCCCCGTGCCGGAGCCAGGAAAAATCACGACCGGTCCCTCGGTCTGGAAGATTGCCCTGCACCCTTCGAGCACCTCCCGACCGAGCCGGCCGAATTCCGGCCCCCGGTGATCGATAACCTGCCGGTCCATCGCCTGGAGAACACGCTCGGGCACTGGGCTCGGGCCGGGGATGTTGAGAAAATGCCGTCCCTGCTGAAGGGTCATGACGTGCCCTCTTCCAAAGCTGTCGCGAACGAGCCGTGCTGATTGTCGGATCAGGGCCGCGACGTCAGGCGCCCGACCAGGCCGCGGGTCTTTTGTCGAGGAATGCCCGAACACCCTCGGCGAAATCCTGGCTGCCGTAGCAAGCTCGAATGCCGTCGCTGCCGTCGGCGTCGGGATCGAGGGCAAGCGCGGCCAGCATCTCCCGGGTCACGCGCATGGTCACCGGCGCGTGGCTGATCAGACGCTGGCAGAGCTGCGCGACCGTGGCGTCCAGCGTCTCGGGGCTGGCGATCGCGGCAAGGTAGCCAAGCGGCTCCAGGCTCTCGGCCGTCGGCATGTCGGCGAGCAGAAGCATTCGTTTGACGGTGCTCAGGCCCAGCGTCGCCGTCAAACGACGCAAGTTCGCGGGCGACAGACAATTGCCGAGGGTGCGGGCGATCGGAACGCCGAACCGCGCGCCCGGTGTGGCCACGCGCAGGTCGCAGGCATTGGCGATCGCGAGTCCGCCGCCGACTGCCAGCCCCTCGATGACAGCGATTGTCGGGACGCGCGCGCGTTCCAGCCCAGCGACATAGGCATCGATCCGTGTCTCGTAGGCCACCCCGTCCTCCCCGGTGAACCCCACGAACTGCTCGATGTCGGTGCCGGCAACGAAGGCTTTGCCGCCAGCCCCGCGCAGGACCGCGACGCGGATCGACGGGTCAGCCTCGATCCGGGCGAGGCCGTCGGCCAGCTCCTCGTACATCCGCCACGTCATCGCGTTGCGGGCGGCGGGCCGGTCGAACGTCAGATGGGCGATGCCATCCTCGGCGCGATAGCGGACCGCGCCCTCCCGCTCGGTCGCGCTCACGGTGCGAACGCGCCGCCCGCGCGCAGCGCCTCGGTATCGTCGTCGTTAAGGCCGAGCTCCCGGAGCAGGCTCTCGGTATGCTCGCCAAGTAGCGGGGCATGCATCCGGGTGCGCGGCGGCGTCCCTGAGAACTTCACAGGGAAGCCGATGTTGGGCACGCTGCCCTCGTTGGGATGCGGAACCTCAATCCGCATCTCACGATGGCGGCCGTGCTCGCTCTCGAACGCTTCCGGATAGCTGTTCATGCGCCCCGCCGGGATGCCGACCGCGAGCAGGTGGGTCACCCACTCCTCGGCGGGCCGTTCGGCGAAGCTCTTCTCCAATTCCTCGATCAGCACGTCGCGGTTGGCGAGTCGCGCCGGGATGTCTGCAAAGCGTGGATCGTCGACGAGGTCAGCTCGTGCCAGGACGTCGCAGAGAAGCCGCCAGAGCTTTTGGTTGGTCGCGCCCATGACGAAATAGCCGTCTGAGGCGCGCACCGCCTGATAGGGCGCGCTCATCAAGTTCGCAGTCCCGAGTGGTTTCGGGATGCGACCGGTGCCCCAATACTCCGAGATGTCCCAGATCGAGAACGCCAGAGCGGAGTCGAACAGCGAAGCGTCGATGTACTGGCCCTCACCGGTCGTCTGCCGGCCAATATACGCGCTCAGGATTCCGTAGACGCAGAACAGCGCGCAGCCGATGTCGGCAACCGGCACGCCAGCCTTGACGGGCGGCCCGCCGGGATGGCCGGTCACGCTCATCACCCCCGACATCGCCTGTGCCATTAGATCGTAGCCAGGCCGCATCGCCCAGGGACCAGACTGACCAAAACCCGAGATGCTGGCATAGATTAGACGCGGGTTGTGCTCGCGCAGCACCTCGTAGCCGAGCCCGAGCTTCTTCATCACACCCGGCCGGTAATTCTCGACCAAAATATCGGCGGTGGTCACGAGCTTCATGAACAGTGCGCGGCCAGCCTCGCTCTTCAGGTTGAGCGCGATGCTACGCTTGTTCCGGTTCATATTGAGGAAGCCCATGCTGTCGGGCCCCTTCATCTTGAACCCCATGGCGCCACGGGTTTGGTCGCCCGTGCCCGGCGGCTCGACCTTGATGACGTCGGCGCCGAGATCCGCGAGCAGCATGCTGCAGAACGGCCCAGCCATGACCTGCGTTACGTCGAGAACCCGCAGCCCCGCAAGTGGCAGCGGACGGGCGGGCACCGTAGCAACCTCATCCTCTGACGCCTGAGCCGAGCGATCGTCGGGACGGCCGATCTTATCCATCTGAAGCTCTCCTCCCGCGGCGCATCTTAGGCGTCGCTTTTTGCATTCTGCATGCATAAGACGATTTCCGGTGCGTGCAACGGAATTCCGAACATCGCGCGAAAAATGCATTTTGCGTGCAAAATGCATCTTGCGGAGCCCAGCTCCGGCGCGCAGTCTGAGCCGAGGCAAGCAGCGACATGCGATGGGTGCGGAGACAACCGCGCCCACGGGAGGAACAGCCGATGAGCCTAGGATCCGGCGGCGTCACGCACGCCCTACGCCGTACGTTCACGACGACGCGGGGGCGCGTCTTCGCGCTGCTCTGCCTCGTCTACTTCATCACGTACGTCGATCGGGTGAACCTATCTACGTTGGCGCCGCTGATGGCGACCGACCTTCACCTGAACAACGTCGAGCTGGGCTTTGCCCTGTCCTCGTTCGGCTACACCTACGCGCTGTTCCAGATTCTAGGCGGAATGACCGCCGATCGCCTTGGCGCGCGTCGGACCCTGGTCCTGTGCGGGATTGTGTGGACGGTTGGAACGCTCCTGACCGGGTTTGTCGGCGGCCTAGTCACCCTCGTCCTCGCCCGACTGCTTCTCGGCGTAGGCGAGGGCGCGACCTTCCCTGCCGCGACCACCGCGATGACACGCTGGGTTCCGCAGGCCGAGCGCGGCTACGCACAAGGTGTCGTCCACTCGTGCTCGCGGCTGGCCAACACTGTAACGCCGCCCTTGGTCGTTCTGATGGCGGCCTATCTTGGCTGGCGGGGCACCTTCATAGCGCTCGCAGCGGTGAGTTTGTCCTGGATCGTCGTCTGGGGCCTTTACTTCCGGGATGAGCCGAGCGCCCATCCGGGTTGCACGCCGGAGGAGCTGGCGGAGTTGCCGGCACCGCGCAAGGCGATCGGTGGGCCGTCGGAGCCGACCCCTTGGTCGGCGCTCCTGCGCGGTATGCTGCCGACCACGCTGGTGTACTTCTGCTATAACTGGACCTTGTGGCTCTACGTGACTTGGCTGCCGAGCTACTTCGTCAAGGCGCAGGGCCTTAACATCAAGGAATCGGCGTTCTTCGCCTTCGGTGTGTTCGGTGCCGGCGTTGTCGGCGATGCCTTGGGTGGCATCTGGGCCGACCGCATCTATCGCCGTACCAACGACCTCGCGCGGGCGCGTCGCACGGTCATCGTCGTGAGCCTGCTCGGCTCGATGGTCTGCTTGCTTCCTGTGCTCTTCGTTCACGAACTCGCGGTCGTCGCCCTCTGTCTGAGCGGCGCGTTCTTCTTCCTCGAACTGACGGTTGGCCCGATCTGGGCGATCCCGATGGATGTGGCACCCAAGCACGCGGGTACGGCCAGCGGCATCATGAACACCGGCTCGGCGATCGCAGGCATCGTTTCGCCGCTGGCCTTCGGCGTGATCGCTCAGCTTTCCGGAAGCTATGCCCTGCCTTTCGTCGGCTCGATAGCCCTGCTGCTCGTCGGTGCGGTGTTGGCTTGGCGGCGCCTACCACGGGGCGAGGTGACAGGGAGCGAGACAGCGCATGCGCTGTCGCCGACGGCGGTAACCGGAAACGCGGTTTAGCGGGATGCGGTCGCCGAAAGATGTTGCCGGGCGCGCAGCTTCGATATGAAACGGCAGGACAGAGAGACCTCCTGACGAATGCGATGACGCAGCCGACGACCCTTATCCGGACCAACCTCCACGACATGCTCGTCGCGGGCATTCGCGAGATGGTGATCGCCGGGGCGCTGCGCCCCGGCGACAAAATCTCTGAACAAGCGCTCTGCCAGCGATACGGCGTCTCGCGTACGCCGTTGCGAGAAGCGCTGAAGGTGCTCGCCTCGGAAGGCATGCTCGAGCTGCTGCCTAGGCGCGGCGCCATCGTGGCGAATGTCAGTCCGGAGGAGATTGACGAGCTGTTCCCCGTAATGGCAGCCCTCGAGGCGCTCGCGGGTGAATTGGTATGCAAGTATGCCAGCGATGCAGACTTGGCGCGCTTAGGTGCCATCCATGAGCATATGATGCGCGCGCATGCAGCCAAGGATGAGCCGACATACTTGGAGGCGAACCGCAGCTTCCACGAGACCCTGGTGTCCGTAGCCGGAAACGCCACGCTGACAGCCAGCTATATGCAGATCCTGATGCGGACTCGGGCGTTTCGTTTCGTGGCTCGCAAGAGCCCGGAGAATTGGCAGACCGCAGTGCGTGATCACCACGCCATCATGGACGCGTTGAAGGTCCGCAACGCCACTCGATTGTCCCGGCTTCTGCGACGGCACGTGATGGGTGTGACGGTCAAGATCGCTCGGGATGCCATCGCCGCAGCCGCAGCCGCAGCCGCAGACGGGAACGCCTCCATCGAAGCCGGCGAGCTGCCGAAATCCGCCTGACAGCAGACCGAACTTGGCCGAAAGCGGAACGGCCGTTTCAGGACAGGTCGGCCGTAGAAGCGGACGGCCTCCTACCAACCCAACCCAGACGCCAGGTGAACCGCACCCCGTTTTGACCGGACAGGCGGCATAGCTCACGAAGGCATAGGCGTTGGCCTATGGGTAAGGCTATGTCATCCGATCCGACCGCCCCGCCGGTACACGGCGAGATCCTGACCGGCGTTCAGCGTCGACGGCGCTGGTCCACCACCGAGAAGATCCGCCTCGTCGAGGAGAGCCAGCAGCCCGGCTCGTCCGTGTCGTTCGTCGCCCGCCGCTACGGCCTCTCGCCCAGCCTGCTGTTCTCGTGGAAGCGGCGCATGCTGGAGGGCGGCCATCAGGCCGTGCACGCCGACGAGGAGGTCGTCGGCACCAGCCGGGTTCGTGAGCTGGAGCGGCGCGTGCGCGACCTCGAACGTCTGCTCGGGCGCAAGACCATGGAGGTCGAGATCCTGAAGGAGGCGCTCGACCTCGCCCGCACAAAAAAACCGACCTCGCCGCTCAGCTCCTGGGGCGGTTCGACGGGCGGTTCGCGGTGAAGGCGGTCGCCGACACGCTCGGCGTGGCCCGCTCCCACCTGGCCGAGCGCCTGAGCCGCCCCGTCCAGCCGCGCGGTCCCTACCGCAAGCCCGAGGATGCGCAGCTGCTGCCGACGATCCGCGCGATCGTCGACGTCGATGCCCGCCCGAGCTACGGCTATCGCCGCGTCACCGCACTGGTGAACCGGGCCCTGCGCTCGCGCGGCGAAGCGAGCGTCAATGCCAAGCGGGTGCTGCGCATCCTGCGGGCGAACGGGCTCACCCTCGCGCCGCACACCGCCCGGCGGCCCGGCCGCACCCACGACGGCACCGTGGTGGCGTTACGCTCGAACGTGCGCTGGTGCTCGGATCACCTCGAACTGCGCTGCCGGGACGGTGCGGTCGTCCGCGTGCTGTTTGCCATCGACGCGTGCGACCGTGAGATCATCGCGTGGTCGGCGACCACGACGGGCGTCTCGGCCGAGATGGTCTGCAACCTGATGATCGCCGGCTGCGAGCGCCGGTTCGGCGCGACGAAGACCCCGCACCCGGTCGAGTGGCTGTCCGACAACGGCTCCGCCTACATCGCCAAGGAGACAGCGCAGACGGCCGCCGCGCTCGGCCTACGGCTGCTATTCACCCCGGTGCGTTCGCCGCAGAGCAACGGCATCGCGGAGGCGTTCGTGAAGACGCTCAAGCGCGACTATGCCCGCTTGGCGATCTTGGCCGACGCCGAGACCGTGATGCGGCTTCTGCCGGCTTGGTTCGAGGACTACAACACGATCCACCCGCACTCCGGCCTGCGCATGCTCTCGCCCCGAGAGTACCTCAGCCGGACTGCCTAAACCCGCCCCGCTGCCTGTCCGGTCAAACAGGGTGCACTCCACCAGGACCGCTGTCGGAATTTCCCGAAAGCCGCCATTCATCGGCCGTTCGGCAACGTCTGCCTTGGGCTAGTCAGTCGTTATTGGGGTTCTATCCGAAAGACGATCATCGACTCGACGTCCTACTGATCGCTCGATTGCCGCTTACAAAGGGATCACTGGGCGAGCAAGAGCTTGCCCGGTAGTGGCCCAACGCCTTTGGGTACCGGTACGCTCGTCCCATCGTAATTCGCGTTGAGGTAGAGATTGGGTCCCTCGTATAGGTTAAGCTGCGCAGCAACGATTACGGTGTAAGCAGACTGATCGGCTACGGGCTTATCCGCGTCGATTACCAGCCGGCCAACTGGTAGGTAGATCGTTCCAAGCATGGTCCGCGTGTTGTCACTGATGATGCGATAGGTGCGCAGCGGCCGCGTCAGACCGAGAGGCTGAGGTGTTGGCGCGGGTGCCGGCGTGAGCGGTGCGAGCAATCCACCTACAAAACCGATGATCGCTGCAGTCGGGTCCACAGGGCTGCCAAGGGTCCGATCTTCGGCGATCAGCAGGCCAGCCATGACCCCCGTGGTCGGGGCCGACAAACTAACCGTAGACTGTTTGTCAAACAGCATCCCGGCTTTGTCGCCGGTGAAGAACAGGCCGACGTCCGTTCCAGTCAACGACCCTTTTTGATCCACGACAAGCGGCCCGTCCTTCATGACGTAGATGCCGGACCGGAACTCGACGTTTGCCTTCTTCGTGATGTGCAGCCCGCCACAGTATGTACCTGGATCCAAGGTGACACTCTGGTCAATCAAGTTCTTGCTGGTGTCGCCCTTGCTGTTGGCGGCGGCTGGGATCTGCATACAGCTGCCCGGTGTTGGTAATGCACGATCCTTGAGCGGATCACCTAGGGAGGGGCAGCTTGTCTGCGGTGGCGGCGCGAAATTGGCCCGCGGCCCGCTGTAGCCGCCAGCCGAGCAGATCGTCTGCGCCTTGGCTATAGCACTGTTGCCGCCGACCATACCGATTGCGTTCGTCGAGTTCGAATACAATGAGCACCCGTCTGCGGTGACCTCGGCCTTTTTCTGCAAGTTGAAGGCGCCAGGCGCGGCAGGATCGAGGGTGAGCAAGCACAGCCGCATCTTGCCGACAACCTTAACTCGCGACTGTGCTGCCACCGTCATGGCTGGTAGGCCAACGAAGGCGCCGAAGGCGAGTTTCACCGTCTCCTCAGCTCTGGCGAAGACGCTGGTCTTATCTTTTGCGACGTCAACGGTCAGCGTGAACGGGCGATCCGACCGAGGATGGGCGTTGTCTCGAATGACCTGTTCGGTCACGCCCTTGATCGAGTCGATGGTCGAGGACGCGAGCTTGAGGGTGTTGCCGGCAGCGAGCGTCCCTACGTCGACAGCATTCTGTAGCTCGCTGCGACGATACGAGAGGCGTGCATAGTCGATGCCACCGCCTACCAAGCCGATTAGGACTGTGGCGCTCAAACCGAAGATGAGCGCGACACCGCCGCGGCGATCACTATCAAGCTCAATCGCGACCCTAGCGACACGTCGCACGGCGGCCCGTGAGCAAAGCCGTGCCGCGCGACCGATGTCTATCATCCTGTTTAAGCCTCAGTCTATAAACCGATTGAGGTTTGGCATGCAGCGATGGCGGAGAAGTTAATAGCGCTCAGAACTTAGCCGTGCCCACATATGTCAAGCAATCATGATTAATTTTCGTCCTCTTGCCGCTCACGGACGAATGGTCGAGCAAGGATAAGCTGCGCGAAGCGCCTGTCGTAACGGAAGCACGTAGACGACCTTCAGGTATGCCGGGTTCTGGATCACGTACAAGGAAAACGCGATCACAGCGTCGATCAACTTGGTGTTCTCTGTGGGGCAGATGGCGTCATCCGCAATCTCGGTCGCCAGCATGGTCCTAACTGCACCAACGCATTCGCCGAGCTGCCGCATTGAGCCCGGATCTTGCCGCCAACGGCCTTTGCGCGCGAACTTGATGAACTGATTGCACCCGCCGATGATGTCTTCGGTTGTCTCGCCACTGGGTGCGCTGTGCGCGGAACCGGCGAGGGCAGCTGTAACAATCAGGGCGGCTGCAGAGCGACTGAAAAAAGCAGGGTGTCCCACGGCCATTAGCAACCTGTGCATTTGAACTGCCGTGCTAGATAGCACAGTCCGGAAGTGGACCTGTCCAGGTGCTGTTCTAAGTCGTAAGCGGGAGCGAAATTGGCGTCCGCTTGCGCGCTTGGGTGGCCCGAAGCGGACTGGCAGAAAGCCACCCCTAGCAGCCATCCCGCTTGCGACCGAGACTGTGTCAGAACGCGGATGTGCTGCGAAGTCGTAGAACAAACGTCTCTGCAGCAACCGCGAGGGAGTTTAAAGCGACTAGCCGATGGCAACGAGTAGCCCGTCAGGCTGGTGTCACCCTCCTTCGAGAGAACTTTTCTCTACAACGGCCGACAGCATTCGAGTTTTGACACATGGGGTAATCGCGGGAGCGTTCCCCTCAGGGCCGGAGTGAGCTGGCCCCCAATGGAAGAGGTGGTTGTTCCCCGGCAGGATGAAGCTGCGGGCTCACGACTGGACGCCGGGCCCATACATCGAGCGGAGAACAACCATGGGTGAGTATATCGGTCTCGACGTGTCCTTGAAAGACACCGCGATCTGTGTGCGGCGGGACGGCAAGCGGGTCTGGCGCGGCAAGTGCGCTTCCGATCCCGCAGCCATTGCCGGTGTTCTGCGCAAGCATGCGGCCGATGCCCAACGGATCGTGTTCGAAACGGGCCCTTTGTCGATCTGGTTCTTCCATGCCCTCACGGCGGAAGGCCTTCCGGCGATCTGTATCGATGCTCGTCACGCCAAGGCCGCCCTCGATATGGCCACCAACAAGACCGACGCCAACGATGCCGATGGGCTGGCTCATCTGGCCGAGGTCGGCTTCTTCCGCGAGGTGCGCGTGAACGGCTACGACAGCATGCGCGTGCGAACGCTCGTCGCCGGGCGCAGCAAGCTCGGGCGGGTAGCGACCGAGCTGTCCAATCAGATCCGCGGCCTGATGAAGACGTTCGGCTTGATCGTGCCGGGAGCAAAGGGCGGATCATTCGAAGCGGAGGTTCGCCGCCTCTTGTCGGACGAAGACGGTCTGGCTCGCGTCATCCTTCCGCTACTGGAGGCCTGGGGCGCGGTTCGCCGGCGGGCGGCGGAACTCGGTCGCCAGCTCCTGGCTGGCGCCCGGCAAAACCAGGACTGCCGGCGGCTGATGGCGATCCCCGGGATCGGAGCGATCACCGCGACCGCCTTCGTGACCGCGATCGAGGACCCAGCCAACTTCAGATCGTCGCGCTCCGTCGCCGCCTGGTTCGGCCTGACCACGCGGCGCTATCAGTCAGGCGAGGTCGACTATGACGGGCACATCTCCCGGAGAGGAGACGCGCACATGCGCGGGCTCCTCTACGAGGCCGCAGTCGTCGTCCTGACGCGCAGCCGGGCGGACAGCGACCTGCGCGCGTGGGGGCTCAAGCTGCGCGAGCGACTGGGCTTCAAGCGTGCCGCCGTGGCCGTCGCACGCAAGCTGTCTGTCGTCATGCACGCGATGTTGAGGTCCGGCCAACCCTACTGCGCGAAGGTAGCCATGGCCTGATCCGACAACACCCGAGCTTGCCGCGCGTCGAAGCGCGTCGAGGCGTCCCTGCCGGGACGTGGGCGAACCATTCCGCCGAGGCTGTTGCACCTTGAGATCCTCGCCGATCCATCGAGTGCGCTTCACACATCGGAAGGTTCATCCTGCGAAGCCCCATCATGCGGCGGCTCATGCCGACCGCGAAGACGACCGTGCTCCCGGCAAACGACAGCCCGACGGACCAAAAATGACTTGCTTTAGCCGAGGCGATTAGACGACAGCCTCGACCCAACGCCGTCATTTATGTCTCAGGACGCCAAATCCCGGAAGCGAGGCGCCCTCGAATTTCGACCCTGGGCAGGTCCGAGGGATTGTGGCTCTGCCGCTACACAGGAGCGGCCAAGCTGGAAGGCTGCCCTCCCTCCTGACCGATATCCGCCTTGTCCATTGACTTCGGACACGGGAAGGTGCGGGTGGAATCGTCAAGGTTCTCACGGTTTCGTGACCGTGAGCTAAGAGGGAATTCGGTGAAGCCCGCGTGGGCGAAACCGAAGCTGCCCCCGCAACTGTGAGCGGCGAGCCGCTGCCGAGAACGACCACTGGTGCGTCGCACTGGGAAGGTCAGGCAGAGGTGATGACCCGTGAGCCAGGAGACCTGCCTTGGCGTGGTTTTCGTCTCGCGGGCGGGGTGTCCGGTGGGCTGCTGGTCGACATGGGCCCTCTCGCCCCTCGTCGCGCACGCGCTCTCCATCGACACGCGGCCCCGGCAAGCGGTGGGGCTCGCCTGATGGTCTTCGAACTACCCTCGTTTCCCTCGCCGGGCGGGCGCCTGGCGCTTAAGTTTTGCCGAGGCACGCTCCTTGTAGCCAGCCTGTCGACCGGGGCGGCGCAAGCCCAGGAGGCCAGGGTCGCCCTCGACGCGCTCTCAGTCGAGGCGAGCGCGGGCGGTCCGATCCAGCCGGACCTCCTCGGCCGCTCGGTCGACGCGATCAGCCTGATCGGACCGACGCCGGGCTTCCGGTCCGACAGGGCTGTGAGCGCCACCAAGACGAATACTCGCCAGCTCGACGTTCCGCAGGTAGTGACGGTCATCCCGCGTGAACTCATCACCGACGTCAACGCCACCCGCGTCGACCGCGCCTTCGACTACGTGCCCGGCCTCACGCAGACGAACAACTTCGGCGGCCTCGGCACCTTCGCCTACGCCATCCGCGGCGTGACCACGGCCGAGATCTACCGCAATGGGCTCGCGGCCAACCGCGGCGGCCCGCCTCCGCTCATCGACACCCAGAACATCGAGCGCATCGAGGTGCTCAAGGGGGCCGGTGGCGCGCTGTTCGGGCGCAGTGACCCGGGCGGGCTCGTCAACATCATCACCAAGCAGCCCACCGCGACCCGCTTCGTCGAGATGGGTGGTCTTTGGGGTTCGTTCGAGCAATTCCGGGGCACTATAGACTCCGGCGGCGCCCTCAACGACGAGGGGACACTGCTCTACCGCTTCAATTTTGCCGGGGGCAGCCAGAACAGCTACCGCGATTTCGTCGGCGACGACCGGCTGTTCATCGCGCCCGTCCTCAGCTGGCAGATCACACCTGACACCAAGCTCACGGTCGAGTCGGCCATCACCCGCAACAACGTCGTCGTCGATCGTGGCGTTGTCGCCGTGAACAAGCAGCTCGGGTTCGTGCCGATCAGCCGCTTTTTGGGCGAGCCCGGGCAGGTCTCCCGTCAGTCAGACGAGGTGCTGCAGGTGCGCCTCGACCACCGCTTCGACGCGGACTGGCAGATGCGGCTCGCCGCGCAATTCAACACGGGCACCCTCAACGGCGAGAGCGCTGAGGGGCGTGGCCTTCGGTCCGACAACCGCACAGTCATCCGCGACCGGAACTATCGCGACTACAGCTACGACTCGGCCATCGGTCAGGCCGAGCTTGTCGGTCGCTTCCGAACGGGCGACATCGGCCACACCCTGCTGCTCGGCTTCGACCGCGAGGATTTCGACAACCGACAGCTCTACCTGCGCTCGAACTTCAACACATTCCCGTACGCGATCGACATTTACAACCCGCGCTACGCCCAGCCCCTGCCGCCGCTGACGCGCGCCTCCAATACCCTGGAGAGCGTGACCGACACCGGCTTCTACGCTCAGGACCTGATCGACCTCTCCCCACAGTGGAAGGCGCTGGCGGGCGTGCGCTTCGACCTGTTCGAGCGCTTCTACAAGCAGCGCGTCGGGGGAAACAGCGCCGAGCAGACGCGGGCGGCCGCCTCGCCGCGGGCAGGGCTCGTCTACCAGCCCATTCCCGAGCTCGCTCTCTACGCCAATGTCAGCACCAGCTTCCGGCCGAACATAGGCACGGACGCCGGGCTCGGCGCGCAGTCGCGGCCCTTCGAGCCGGAAACCGGTCTCGGGTACGAGGCGGGCGCCAAGGTCGAGCTCTACGGTGGCGCGCTCCTTCTGACGGCCGCAGCCTTCCACATCGACCGTCAGAACGTGCTCACCGCCGACCCCAGCAACAGCGGCTTCCAGATCGCCGTGGGTGGCGTGCGCAGCCAGGGCTTCGAGTTCACCGCTGCAGGCCAGCTCACGCCAGAGCTACGCATCATCGGCGGCTACACCTTCACGGACGCTTTCATCACCAAGGACAACGTTCTCCCGGTCGGCGCGCCGCTGCTGAATATCCCAGAGCACAGCGGCACGATGCTCGCCGTCTACGAGGTCCAGAGCGGCCCCCTGCGGGGCCTCGGCATCGGCGGTGGCGTGCGCGCGGCCGGCGAGCGTGCGGGGGACGCATCGAATTCCGGGTTCAAGCTACCGGCCTACGTCGTGGCGGACGCGCTGGCCTACTACAAGTACGAGAACTTCCGCTTCGGCCTGAACGTGGAGAACGTCTTCGATACCGCCTACTATGTCGGCTCCGTCAGCCAGTTCCGGGTCGATACCGGCTCGCCCCGCCGCATCACCGGCTCCCTGCTGGTGCGGTTCTGAGCGAGATAGAAGGTTGCGACTCCTGTGACGGACACCTTCATGAGCCGAAGTGCTTCGACGTTCTGCTGCCGGGCCGGCGCAACCTTGCTTGCAATGGGTCTGTTCCTGCCAGCCACTTGCCAAGTGCGGGCGGAGCCGACGCGCTATCCGCTGACCCTGGAGAATTGCGGAGCGACCACGACGGTGAAGGCGCCGCCCCGACGCGTGGTATCGGTCGGCCAGACGCAGACCGAGATCCTGTACGCCCTCGGGCTCGCGGACCGCGTCGTCGGGACAGCCGTCTGGTTCGGCCCCGTGGTCAAGCCCTACGAGGCGGCAAACGCCGGGGTGAAGCGGCTGGCTGATAACTCGCCGAGCTTCGAGGCCGTGCTCGGCGAGGCGCCGGATCTCGTGACCGCAACGTTCGCCTGGCACATCGGCCCTCACGGGGCGGTCGCCCGACGCGAGCAGTTCGGCGACCTGGGCGTGCCGGTCTACGTCTCCCCGGCCGATTGCGTCGGAAAGGATAACTCGGCGCCGGGCGACGGCGTGCGCACGCGGCCCTTCGCCATGGAGCTCGTCTACCGCAACATCCGCGAACTCGGGCAGCTCTTCGACGTCTCGTCCCGGGCGGAGACGCTCGTGGCCGATCTGAAGGCCCGGGAGGATGCCGCGGTCGCATCCATGGCCGAGCACCCGGCGCGCGACTTGCCCGTCGTGGTCTGGTTCTCCAGCCGGGACGTGAAGGGCGACGCCTTCGTGGCGGGCGCCAAGGGTGTGCCGGCCTACCTCCTCGATAAGCTCGGGGCCCGCAACGTGATCACCACGGACGAGGAGTGGCCCCTGGTCGGCTGGGAGAGCATCGCGGCCGCCGACCCCGCCGTGATCGTGCTGGTGCGAATGGACCGGCGCCTGTTCCCGGCCGACGACGTCGCGGCGAAGCTCGATTTCCTGCGGACCGACCCGGTCGCCAGCCAACTCACCGCCGTGCGCGAGAACCGCATCGTCGTCATGGATGTCGCGGCGACACGGCCAGGGCTCGGGACCGTCGACGGCATCGGGGCGCTGGCCAACGACCTCAAGGCGCTTGGGCTCGCTCGATGAGGAGAGCCGCGCTTCCGGGTTCCGGGTGGCTGCCCTGGGCGGCCGCGGCCCTCGCGTCGTTGGCACTCCTCTGTCTTGCCGTCGCGCTCGGCATGACGGTCGGCGAGATGCGCATTCCGCTCCCGGTCGCCCTGCAGGCGCTCGGCAATGCGCTGTTCGGCCTCGGCTACGCGGTGAACCCGATCCAGCAGGGCGTGCTCGTCGACTACCGACTGAGCCGCGCCCTGTTCGCTGCCTGCTGCGGAGCCGCGCTCGCGGTCTGCGGCGTTATCCTGCAGGCACTCCTGCGCAACCCGCTTGCCGAACCTTATCTGCTGGGTATCTCGGCGGGCGCCTCCACCGGCGCCGTCGCGGTCATGGTGCTCGGCCTCGGCGGTGCGGCGGTCGGGGTCTCGGGCGGCGCCCTGCTCGGCGCCGTCCTGGCCCTCGTGACGGTCGCCCTTCTCGCCATGGGCGCCGGCGGCACCAGCGAGCGCATGATCCTTTCGGGCGTGGCCGCGGGCCAGATCTTCAATGCCGCGACGGCCACCGTCGTGACCACCTTCGCCAGCGCCGAGCAGGCGCGCGGCGTGATGTTCTGGCTCCTCGGCAGTCTGGGCGGGGTGCGCTGGCCAGACGTGTGGCTGGCGGCACCGGTGACGCTCGCCGGGTTCGCGGTCTGCCTCGCGCATGCCCGCAGTCTCGACGCATTCACCTTCGGCGAGGACGCCGCCGCCGCGCTCGGCGTGTCGGTATCCCGGGTCCGCCTCGTGCTGTTCGGGACGACGGCCGCGATGACCGCCATCATGGTCAGTATCGCGGGGGCGGTCGGCTTCGTCGGCCTCTTGGTCCCGCACGCCGTCCGGCTTGTCGTCGGGCCGCGCCACAGCCGCCTGCTGCCGGCAGCGCTCGTGACCGGAGCGGTGTTCCTGGTGCTGGCCGACATCCTGTCCCGCGTCCTGATCGCGCGGCAGGTCGTGCCCATCGGGGTTGTCACGGCCCTGTTCGGGGCTCCGGCCTTCGCCCTGATCCTCATTCGCTCGCGGCGGCCCGCATGACGCTCGCGGCGCAGGACCTGCGATGGGGGGCAGGCGGGCGGATCATCGTCGACGGCGTGAGCCTGGAGGCGGCGCCGGGACGGATGCTTGGGCTCGTCGGGCCGAACGGCTCTGGCAAGTCGAGCCTGCTGCGCCTGCTCTGCGGCCTACGGAAGGTGAGGAGCGGGGTCGTGACCCTCGGCGGCACGAACATCGGGGCTCTATCACGGCTGGCCGTCGCGCGTCGCATCGCCGTGGTCGAGCAACATGCGGGCACGCAGTCGCAGATGACGGTCACGGAGGTCGTGCGCCTCGGTCGCACGCCTCACCGGGGTGCCCTGTCCCCCTGGGTCGAGGCCGACGAGGCGGCGGTCCAGGGCGCCCTGGCGCAGGTCGGGTTGGACGCGCGTCGCGATCAGCCCTGGGAGACGCTGTCGGGTGGCGAGCGCCAGCGCGCGCAGATTGCCCGCGCCCTCGCTCAGGAGCCGAGCGAGCTCGTGCTGGACGAGCCGACCAACCACCTCGACGTGCGCCACCAGCTCGACGTGCTCGCCCTTGTGCGAGGGCTCGGCGTCACCAGCATCGTCGCCCTGCACGACCTGAACCTGGCCGCCCTGTTCTGCGACGAGGTCGCCGTCCTGAACGAGGGGCGCCTGGTCTGTTCCGGGCCGCCGGAGGCGGTGCTGACCGCCGAGATGATCGCGGAGGTGTTCGGGGTGCGCGCCGAGGTCCGCGTCTCTGCACTCAGCGGCCGGCCCCACATTGAGTACCGTCCGGATTGATGGAGCCCTACGACATGAGCGCATCCGAGGTCGCCGCGGGCGTGACCGCCTATTGGGACAGCCGGGCCCCCCACTTCAATGGCGCGGCGTCCCATGTCCGAACCCCGGACCTTTGGGAGGAGGTGCTCGCCGCGGCGTTCGCTGCCGGCGAGCCGAAGGACGTCGTCGACCTCGGAACGGGCACGGGGGCGTGCGCTCTGGCCGCGGCAGCGCTTGGTCATCGAGTACGAGCCGTTGACGGTTCGGCGGAGATGCTGGGCGTCGCACGGGAGGCTGCGAGGCATGCAATGCTCGACGTCCAGTTCGTTCAAACCCTCATCGCGGAGGCGCCACTGGAGCCTGCCAGCGCCGACATCGTCACGATCCGAAACGTCCTCTGGACGCTGGAGCGGCCCGCTGAAGCGCTTGAGGTCGCGCGCCGCATCCTGCGGCAGGGAGGGCGCATCGTCGTCTCCGACGGTCTGTGGTCGGCAGCACCAGAGAATCGTTCGGACTACGCCGCCGAGCTCGCACGGCTCCTCCCGTTCCATGCTGGGCTCACCGAGGCCGATGCACGAGACCTCCTGACAGAAGCTGGGTTCACCGACACGACGGCTTGGCAGCATCTTTTCCGAACGCCGCCTTATCCGGGGGATGTCCCCGTTTTTGTCCTCTCTGCCGTCAAGCGGTGATTTTGCAGCAGGTCGAGCGACGAACGCGGGAAGCCTAGCCTTGGGGTCGGCTCAAGGCAGTTGACAATCATCGCACCGCTTGGTTCTTGAACCACGGTCAAGGTTCTCGTCATCACATGATGGCGAGCTAAGAGGGAATCCGGTGCGGCGTTTCACGCCCAGGCCGGAGCTGTCCCCGCAACTGTAAGCGGCGAGTCCTCCGTCGATCAGCGTCACTGGTGAGTCTCTCACCGGGAAGGCCTGACGGATGACGGCGACCCGCGAGCCAGGAGACCTGCCCTGACCAAGACATGTCTCGTGGGCGGGGTGTCCCGACGGGCCGTATGCGGCGTGCAGCCTCGAAGGCTGCGCCGGCTGCCTACGCCCATCGACGCCATCCCCGCTCGGGTTCGGGGAAGGACCGATGGAACAGGCGCGATCAACCAGGGTGCCTCCGGGCACTACACACCCATTCACGTCCGTCGCTGATCCGACCGGCATCGATCCGCTCGAACTCTACGCCGCAGGCATTGACGCCTCGGATTATGTTGCCCGCGTTGCTCCATTGGTGCGCGCGGCCGTACCGGAGATTGGCGACCTGCTCGATATCGGCGCCGGGGGCGGGCAACTCGGCCGCGCCTTGCGGGACCGGGAAGCAGTCTGGGCAGCGATCGAGCCTGCGCCGACCATGCAGGATCGGCTGCGAGCTGTGGCACCGCCGCCGCGGCTGTACGAGATTGGCTGGCGGGAAGCCGACTTGCCGGAGGCTTGTGCCGATACGGTGCTTGCCGCCAACATGCCGGCACCGCTCACAGAGGCTGCGGCGTTCCTCGTCCGCTGCCGGCGATGGGCCCGGCGCAGCGTCGTCTGGGTGGTGCCAGCCCAGAACGGCCCGCGCGGGCTCTGCCTTGCGGGCTGCCTTCCGCGGGAGTGGCACGGCGAGGACGAGACGCCAGGCGTCGACCTCGTTCTGGCGAACCTGCCACGGGCCGACCAACCGGCGATCGCCGCCCGCACCGATTGGACCTTCAGCGCGATCGTGCCTGACCTGGTGCGCCTGTCCTCCTACCTCGCCGATCGCCTGAGCTGGTCACGGACGGACACCAGACGCCTAGCGCTTGCCGATCACCTCTCCGCGCAGGCCGTCCCCGTCGCGGGTGGCCATCGCCTTTCCGTGCCCCGCGCATCGACCATCCTCGTTTGGAGGCAAGACTCGTGACGCTCCGCCGCCTCGTATCCCTGGCTCTCTCGTTCGCCTGCGGCAGTGCGCTTTCAACGACCGCAACGGCGCAGGACAGCCCCGAGGTCAGCCTTGACCAGCTCGTCGTGACTGCGACCGGCCGACCGGAACCGCGCTCGGAGATCGCCGGCACGGTGCAGGTCATCGACCGTTCGATGATCGAGAACTCGACGGCCAAATCCGTCACGGGCGTGCTGGAGGACTACGCCGTCGGCTTCTTCTCGGAGTGGACGCCCGGTCAAACCTCGATAAATATCCGAGGCGGTGCCACGGATGGGCAGGGCAAGGATTTCAAGAGCCAAGTCCTCGTCTTGATGAACGGCCGGCGCGCCGGTACCGCCAACTTGTCGAAACTCTCCATCGCCGACGTCGAGCGCATCGAGATCATCCGTGGCCCGTCCTCGGTGATCTATGGCAGCCAGAACATCGGCGGCGTCATCAACATCATCCTCAAGACCGGCCGCACCGCGCCCGGCACCTTGATCCAGGGCATCGGTGGCAACTGGGGCCTCGCCGACGGTTGGGCACAGACTGGCGGCGTCGCCGGCCCGTTCGACTACTATCTCGGCGTCTCTGGCGCCCAACGCGACGACTACTTCGCCGGATCGGGTGGCGGCCGCATGGCCAACACGCAATGGAGCCGCATGGGTATCACCGGCGCGCTCGGCCTGCAGGTGGACCCAAACAACCGGTTCGATTTCACGCTGCGCAGCGACGGCATCTACGGTGTCGGCTTCCGCGGCTCCGGCGGCAACATCTACAGCAAGGACGATCGCCTCAACGGCTCGTTCGACGCGAGTTACACCGGTCGGTCAGACGACGGCCGAATGAGCCTGTTCGCGCAGTTCTACCGCGTCAACGACGAGGATCGCTTCAAGTGGGCCTCGCCGGTTCAGCGTGGCAACACCGGGCTTCCGGTTCGCGGTACGGCGGCCGACTTCAACACACGCTACCTCGACATCACCGGCACCCGCTTTCAACCGCGGTTCAACCTATTCGCCGGGAACGATCTCCTCCTGGGCTGGGACTGGGAGACGAGTCAGCTGCGCTCCGACCGCTTCCGAGCCGGCGTCCCGGGGAACCCGCTGGCGCAGGTCTCGCCGCAGGACAACAACCAGACCGACCAGTTCCATGCCCTCTACCTGGAAGATACGCAGCGCCTGTTCGACGACCGGGTGACCCTGCGTGGTGGCATCCGCCAAACCTTCGGCACCACGAGTTTCGACCCGACACCCTATCTCACGGGGCAGGTGAACGGGTCGCGCCCCTACGAGGCGACGACCTACTCTGTGGGTGCGACCTACAAGGCGACTGACTGGGCAGCCTTCCGGGTCGGCGCGTCCTCCGGCTTTCGGGCGCCAACCGCTACGGAACTCGCTGCCGACTTCAACACGCTCGGCGGCGGCCGCGTCTTTGGCAACCCCAACATCCGACCCGAGACCAGTCAGCAGATCGAGGTCGGCATGACCTTGGCCGACACGGTCTCCCGCCTGGACGTCGCCCTGTTTCAGAACGTCATCTCGAACCGGATCATCACGCGCGCTCGGCCGGGGAACGTCAACACCTCGGATTACATCAACAATCCCGGCGACGTCCTCATCCGCGGCGTGGAAGTCCAGTACGAGACCGACATGCTGCGCATGCTCGCGTGGGAGCCCGGGATCTGGCGCTGGAAGGCCTACGCCAACGGCAACTACAACTTCGACATGAAGGACGAAGGCTCACTCTCCGTGGCCTCGGCCAACACCCATCGGGTGGAGCGAGTCTACCTCTACCAGCTCGCCCTCGGCACGCGCTTCGGACAGGCAGGGGTGCCCTATCCCTGGACCATACAGCTGCAGGGCGTGCTCAATGGTCCGGTCTGGTACAACACCGAGGAGAACCTGCTTGTGCCGGCTGCCGAGCCCTACCGGGAGTACATCTGGCGCAAGGATCCGTTCTTCCTCGTCAACGTCCGTGGCGAAGTCGAGGTGCTGCCGGGCGCGAAGCTGTTCGTGCAGGTGCGCAACCTTCTGGATGTGAACTACCACCCGCTGTTCATCGCCACGGCCGGTGCGGGGACTGCGCTCGCCGACCTCCGCTTCTACAATGGCAGCGGCGGCACCTCCGCACCGGGTCGCGATGTGCAGGTCGGCTTTCAGGTGCGGTTCTGACATGCGCGTCGCGATCGGAGGCCTCGTCGTCCTTTCGGTCGCGGCTGCCCCACTTGCGGCCGATCCGATCCACCTTTCCGACGCCATCGGCCGGCAAGTTGTGCTGCCGAGGTCGCCTCGACGTATCGTCACGATCTTTTCATCGAACACCGAACTGGTGGCGGCCTTGGGGTTGGCAGACCGGATCGTCGGCATCGACGCATTCACGCGCTTCCCGCCGGACATCGCTTCAAAGCCTGTGGTCGGCGGCAGGCTCGGTTTTTCGGTGGACGCAGTGGTGGCCCAGATGCCCGATTTGGTACTGGTCACTCCCGCCCGGCAGGCGGCGCACCAGCTCGTCGCCCCGATGGAGCGGCTCGGCGTGCCGGTGCTGGTGCTGACGAGCCGCAGCGTCGAGGAGGTGCTCGGCAACATCCGCCTCGTCGGCCGCGCGACGGGTGAGGATGAGCGTGGGAAGCAGCTCGCCGACGCCCTGGCATCCCGCCTCTCGCGAGTCACCACATCCGTCTCGAACAGAGTTTGCCCGCGGCTCGTCCTCATCACGGGGCGGCTCGGCAATGGCCTGCTTCTCACAGCGCGGCCAGGAACCTACACCGCCGACGCCTTGGCGCGGGCTGGTGGCTGCCCGGCACTAGCCGGGAGGGGTGACCTCGCGCAGGTATCGCCGGAAGCGTTGCTGGCTTCGGATCCAGACGTGCTGCTGCTCGCAGGTCGCCCCGATGAATTGCGGGAGCTTAAGGCGCGATCGGGGTTTCGTTCGATGCGGGCCGTGCGTGAGGGTCGCGCCTATGTGGTCCCACGTGCCGAGTTCCTGATCCCTGGGCCCCGTACCGTCGACGGCATCGAGCGTCTCGCGAGCCTGCTGCATCCGCCGGTAGAGGGCGGTCCGTGAGCCCCGTCTTACGCCTCCTGCCCCTCATCGCGCTCGCGCTCGCGTTCGGGGCCAGCGCTGGGCATGATTGGGTCAGCCCCGTGGATCTCGTTCGAGCGCTCGCCGGAGCGGACGACCTGCGCAGCCGGCTGCTGCTCGAATGGCGTATGCCCCGCGTGCTCGCCTCAGCCTGCGTCGGCGCGATGCTCGGGATCGGCGGCGCGATCTTCCAAGGGGTGTTCCGCAACCCCCTTGCCGAGCCATACCTGCTCGGCTCCGCCGGAGGCGCTGCGATCGGTGCCACGGTGGCGCTTCTGGTTCCACTCGGGATGCCATCCGCCCTCGCTCTTGGAGGCCTGTCGTTCGTCGGGGCCTGGGGAGCGACGGTTCTGGTACTCGCGGTCGCCCGGGGCGCATCCGCCACCGATGCGGCCGGCCTCCTCCTCGCCGGTGTCGCGGTGGCGGCGATGCTTGGGGCCGTGCGCTCGTTTCTGATGCTCGCCCTCTCCGACGAGAGCGTCAGTCTCCAAGTGGTGCTGAGTTGGACGCTCGGTGGGATTCAGACTCCGACGTGGGAAGGACTGGCCCTCCTCGCTACGCTTTGTGTCGCCACTTTACTGTTGAGTCTGACGCTGGCGAACGGCCTCGACCTGCTCGGTCTTGGCGAAGAACAGTCGCGCGCCTTCGGCCTGGACGCAGATCGCTTCGTTCGTCGCGCAGTCCTCGTCGGTGCGGCGGTGGTCGCGCTTGCGGTGGCCTATGGTGGACTCGTCGCGTTCGTCGGGTTGGTCGCGCCGCACATCGCGCGCTGGCTCGTCGGCCCGCGTCATCTGCGATTGCTCCTGGTCTCCGCGATGATCGGCGCCATCGTCGTCATGTGCTGTGATGGCATTGCTCGCGCGCTGCTGCCACCCGCTGAGATCCCTCTCGGACTGATCACGGCGGCGGCCGGCGGCCCATTCTTCCTGTTTCTTCTCCGCCGGCGAGCGCGGTCGTGAGGACGCTGCCATGAGCCGCCTCATCGCCAACAGCGCGGTCGTGATGGCTGGCAAGCGCCGAATTCTCGACACGGTCTCCCTCGACTTTGCTCCTGGAACGCTCGTCGGGCTGATCGGGCCGAACGGTGCGGGTAAATCGACACTGTTACGCTGCCTCGCCGGGCTGCAGTCCGTTGCGTCTGGGGAGGTCGCACTCGACGGCAGCGCATTGACGTCCCTGAAGGCGGCCGAGCGCGGACGACGAATCGGTTATCTGCCACAAGCCTTCCAGCCGGCCTGGGACTATTCGGTGCGCGAGGTTGTCGAACTGGGAGCAAGCCGGGCGATCGGCGCCTCCGTTCGTATCCCGGCCGTGCTCCGCGATCATGAACTCGGAGATCTCGCCGACCGCCCCTGGTCGCGTATCTCAGGGGGCGAGCGTGCGCGAGCGTTGCTGGCAGCGGTCCTCGTCGCCGCCCCGCCTGTGCTGCTGGCAGACGAGCCCGGCGCCAGCTTGGATATCGGTCATCGGATCGATCTGATGCGCCGCCTACGCCTCCATGCGCGGGAGGCCGTCGTCATCGTGGTCTTGCATGATCTCGAGCGGGCTGCGTGCGATTGCGATCGCCTTGTCCTGCTGGAGCATGGTCGCGTTGTCCTCGACGGCGAAGCGTCCACTGTAGCCCAGGCGCCCGATCTCGACCGCGTGTTCGGGGTACGGTTCGCACGCCGGCCTGCTGATCCGGATGCAGACGCGCTCGTGACGTTTGCACCGGCATCGTGACGAAGAGGCTCAGAGACGCATGGCGGTAAATCTCGCAGATGGCCATGAGGGTCGCGTCGCCGTTATCCTGGTGGCGCGCGGTGCGATCGCCGCGGCGCCGCGATCAGAGATGGAGAACCTCGCGAGGCAGATCGCGGAGCTTCCCGGCGTCACGTTCGCGACCTACGCCTTCACCGAGCAGGGCCTCCCGCCATTGCGTGAAGTGGTCGCCGATCTTCGCAAGGGTCCGTACGATGAAATTCGGTTGGTGCCGCTCATCGTCCCCATGGAACCGAATTTCCGCGCATGGATGACCCGCACACTCATACGGTGGCAGTCGGGTTGGGAAACGGGAGGGCCTTGTGTCCGCATCGGGCCAGGGCCGACGGTTGGCCCCAACATGCTGGCCCTTGTGGCTGATCTAATTGGCCTCGCCGGGCTGCAGCCGTCGTTCACACCTCCTGCCAAGTCCTTGCCCCCAGCGGGTTCGGTGGTCGCGGCCGCAACGCGACGCGTGCTCGTTTGCCAGGGTTCTCCCTGCAACGAGGCCGGCGCGGCCGCGATTTGGGGTCATCTCCGTAACGCGCAGGAACGCCTTGGCCTGCGCACGGCGGGGTGCGGAACGATGAGCGCGACCACAAGCTGCCTCGGTCCCTGCAGCCTCGCGCCGGTAGTCCAGGTCTGGCCAGAGGGAACGGTCTACGGAGGCGTGGACGAGGAGGGTATTGACCGGATCATAGCCGAGCATCTTCTTGCTGATATTCCTGTGGCAGACCTCGTCTATCCGGCTGATGGGCGAAAGCACGTCCTGCGACCACGAAGATGATCGGCCCCGCCCGGATCCATGTCTCAGACGGCCTCCTCGACGGATAACAGACGCGCCGCATAATACCGGCCCACTGTCTCGATCATCGGAGCGAACTGCCAAACGATTGAAGGAACGAGGGCCTCGACATGCAGGCTGTCCTCGTTCACCTGAATGACGCCGCTTCCTCTCTGGCCGTAGCCGCCGACTGTGAAGCCGCGCCTATTGCCGAACCATTCATCGAACTCAACGATGATATTTTTTCGCTCCAAATCTTGAAGAGTCCAAATCGTGCGCCGTTCGAAGCGCCGGCGGGCCTCAGACAGTCCGATGTTATGGTGCAGGGTCAAAGCAAGGCGCTTCGGTATCATCGGAGAACGATGGATATTCATCGAGATTGACCGCATTGGGTGGTAATTCCTGGGTTACAGCCTGTGCTAGCGCGTCAGTTTTGCATTCGATTCAGCGTTCATCGGCCTCAGGATCGTTCGTCAGTGCGGTCACGAGTGCGAACACCATCGCGAGAGCAGGTGTCGGGAAAGCCTCGGCGACATGCCTCCGATAAGCATTCGCCCCCCAGGAACGCCACACGGCACAATGAAAGCCCTCCTCAGAACGACCTCCCGTGTGCACCTGCCATGACCATCCAGGTAGGATGCGTTGCAACAATCCTTGCGCGGCATCTAGGCTTGCGGTGAAGGCGGGACAGCTATCCTTGCCAAGGCGGAGAACCGTACCGTCTGGGCTGTGGCCCCAAAGCATCTTGGTGCCGTCGCGATATGGCCGCCACTCGATCCGGTGGATGACCGTGTCGATCTGGCAATCCAAGTCGCGATCTGGTCCTTCAGTCTCGCGCAAGCGCACGATCAGTCCGCGCAGCACTGTAGGCCGAGGTGCTTCCATGCCGCGTCGCGTTTCCGTCGCCTGAACCTGCATCAGGCATCCCTAATAGTCAGCGCACTCGAGCGGCGGCGAAGCGGCCGGCACTCGCCTGCAGGTCGCTTCGCCATGAACCGCATCACGACAGCAGCCGTGAATTGAAGTCGAAACAAAAAATTTGCTGCGACCCGGATAACAGGCGTGCGATTGTCATTCGAAGGATAGGGGAGGCTGATTGGCCAGTATCGGATGCTGCACGACACCACATATCGCTCGTGAGGCGGGCCAATAATCAGGAATGGATATTTGTATCGGCACCATATACGATCGCCTGTTTCATGATCGCTTGCAGAGCCACGCGGCTGAAGTTGCGGGACGGACGTACTACCGAATTGCTTATCTTTTTCGGCGCATGTTACCCCGGGACCACCCGGAGAACTGCGAGCACCGCGCACCACACAACCTGGTCGACCGAACCCGACGTTGGGGTCAAGTCTCTCCGACGTCGCGAGGGAGTCGGCATGGGGAAACAGTACACAAGGGTGGATATTTGACACCGACCGGACCCCAATCGACAAGGGGCAGAGGTCAGGCGGACGCATTGCATCTAGGCGCGGGCAAGCCAAGCCGGCATAGCCGCTGCAAGCGACCCACCGGGACACCCCGCCCGAGAGACGTTCATCGATCGAGGCAGGTCTCCTGGCTCACGGGTCACCGTCTCTGCCTGGCCTTCCCGGCGCGAACGCCAGTGACCATTGTCGACAAAGACTCACCGCTTACAGTTGCGGGGGCAGCTCCGGCATCGCCCTTTCAGGCTCACCGAATTCCCTCTTAGCCTCGAGCCAGCAAGCCGGTTCGAGGAACCACGATAGCCAAGCATGGCGCGAAGCTATGCGGTTTGTCAAAGCGGCTTGTTGATATGCCTCGGGTACGGCCGACCGAGCCAGCGACCAGGGCCCGTTGCGAGCTTTAGGCAGATCGATCGAAATGCGTCGAGACCGATCGTTCAGAAGATCCCGAACGATCCGAGGCGGTCAGTCGCCCGCCGTCGAGGGTGGCGACATGCGGGAGTCGCCGCCCCGACACACCACCCGGATGAAAATGCGAGTTCAAACGTAACCGCAGTATCGAGCCTTGACGGCGAGCGTTACCCGAATGCTAAGCTTTGCTGGACGGTTCCCCTCGGGGATCAAAAGGGAACGTGGTGAGGGGGCAGCCCTGAAGCCACGGCTGCCCCCGCAACTGTAAGCGGCGAGCCCAGCACCACCGCGTCACTGGATGCGTGTCATCCGGGAAGACGGTGCAAGGGCGGCGACCCGCGAGCCAGGAGACCTGCCGTCAGTCGTGGTCACACGCGAAACGCGTCGGGCGGGGTGTCCTGACGGGTGTCGAAGCGCTGGGCTCTAGCCGGGCGCGACGACTTCGTTCGCGGTGACGTGCCACTGCCGCCGTTGAGGCTCCCGTGTCCCGTCGTTCAATGCGTGCCCTGCTCGCGCTATCCGGTTGCAGCCTCGCTGCGCTGTCGACCGCCTCCCATGCTCAGGACCGTACTCCCCAGGCCGCTTCCACCTCCGAGACGACGTTGGAGGAGATCTCGGTCACCTCTGAAACGGCAGCTGCAAAGCCGCAGGCTGCACCTGCCGCAAGCGCCGGATACGTCGGCGGTGTCACCGGTATCGGCGGCTCGTTGCTCAGCGTGGATTCGGCTAGCGCCGGGATCCTGACTGGGGCGCAGGTCAACAACCGGCCCGTCACCCGCCCCGGCGAGGTGCTGGAGGCCGTCCCGGGGCTCATCGTCACGCAGCACTCGGGCGAGGGCAAAGCCAACCAGTTCTTCCTGCGCGGCTTCAACCTCGACCACGGCACCGACATCGCCCTGTTCCTCGACGGCATGCCGCTCAACATGCGCACCCACGCCCACGGGCAGGGCTACGCCGATATCAACTTCCTGATCCCCGAGCTCGTCGGCGCGGTGGAGTTCCACAAGGGGCCGTACTTCGTCCGCGACGGCGATTTCGCCTCCGCCGGCTCGGTGCGCATCGACTATCTCGACAGCGTGCAGAAGAACCTCGCGCTCACCTCGATCGGCTCGTTCGGCTACAAGCGCGCCCTTTCCATCGCCTCGACCCCGTTCGCTGACGGCAACCTACTCGTCGCCGCCGATGCGCAGGTCTACGACGGGCCCTGGACTGTGCCGGATGCGCTGCGCAAGATCAGCACGGTCGCCCGCTACAGCCAGGGCACGGCGCTCGACGGCTTCTCCGTCACCGGCATGGCCTACGCAGCCCGGTGGACGGCCACCAACCAGATCCCGGAGCGGGTCGTCGTCTCAGGTCTGATAAGCCGGTACGGCACGATCAACCCGACCGACGGCGGTGACACCTCTCGGTTCTCCCTGTCGGGACGGTTCAGCGCCACGGACGACACCGGCGTGACGCGGGCCTCGGCTTACGTCATCCGCTCGCAGCTCAATCTGTTCAACGACTTCACCTACTTCCTGAACGACCCGGTCAACGGCGACCAGTTCCACCAGCTCGACCAGCGGATTATCGGCGGCGGCGAGGCGCTGCACATCTTCCAAGGCGACCTGTTCGGCCTGCCGATGGAGAACGAGATCGGCGTACAGACCCGCACCGACTCGATCCGGGTCGGCCTGTTCAACACGACGAACCGGCAGTACCGCTCCGGCGTGCTCGACGACCGGGTGCTGGAGACGAGCGGCGCGTTCTACTTCGACAACCGAGTACGCTGGACCGACTGGCTGCGCACCAGCCTCGGCTTCCGGGCCGATGGCTACTACGCGAACGTCGTCTCGGACACGCCGGCCAATTCCGGCCGCGCGCGCGATGGCATCGTCAACCCGAAGCTCGGCCTGACGCTCGGCCCCTGGTTCGACACTGAGCTGTACGTGAACTACGGCGGCGGCTTCCACTCGAACGACGTGCGCGGCGTGACTGCCACCGTCGACCCGACGAGCTCGCTGTTCAACACGACCCGCTCGCCGTTCCTCGTGCCCTCGACGGGTTACGAGATCGGCCTGCGCAATCGCTCCATCGCCGGGCTGGAGACAAGCCTCGCCCTGTTCAGGCTCGATTTCGCCTCCGAGAACCTGTTCCAAGGCGACACCGGCACGACCGAACCGAGCCGCCCGACTCGCCGCTTCGGCGTGGAATGGACGAACCGCTACGCGGTGACACCGTGGCTCTCGCTGGAGGGCGACCTGACGATCACCAACGCCCGCTTCTCGGACTACGACCCCGTGGGCAACCGGGTCCCAGAGGCCCCTACCACCATCGCGTCGGCGGGCGTCACCTTCGGCGAGCCGCTCGGCTGGTTCGGCTCCCTACGCCTCCGCTACTTCGGACCGCGCCCACTGATTGAGGACAACTCCATTCGTTCGCGCCCGACCGCACTCCTCAACGGTCGGATTGGCTACGCCTTCGAGAACGGCGTCAGCGTCTCGTTGGACGTGCTGAACCTGACGAACAGTAAGTCCGATCAGATCACCTATGCCTACGTCTCGCGCTTGCCCGGCGAGCCGGCCGAGGGGCTGATCGACCGTGTGCTTCATCCGGTCGAGCCCACGGCGGTGCGTCTCACCATCGCCGGGCGGTTCTGATGCGTCGCCATCAATCGGGTGACGTTGCGAACGAGCCCACAAAGCATCTGAAACCGGCATCGGTTCGCGATGGCGTCGGATCCATGCGCTGCGGCGACGCCGGGCGCCGCGCTTTGACGGCTCGCGCGCATCGATACGTAGCTGTTATCGAGCCGTTGTTGGAGGCCATCATACGTGATCAAGGGCGCTCCGCTCAGGCCGTCGCGAATGAACTGACGCGCCGCGCCGTCCGAAAACCACGCGGCGGAGTGATCTGGACATCGGCGGACGCGCAAAAGCTTCTACGCCGCTTAAGCATCGGCACGAAGATACATCATCCCGGTGAGCGGGCGAGTGCCCGAGGGGATCGCGCTGAACCCGGGATCCTCGTCCCAAAGACCCCAGATGGGCCCTGCCACGTGAAAGGGCCGGCGGCAAAGCAGGCCTCGACCTTGG
This sequence comes from Methylobacterium sp. NMS14P, assembly GCF_028583545.1. NCBI lineage: Bacteria > Pseudomonadati > Pseudomonadota > Alphaproteobacteria > Hyphomicrobiales > Methylobacteriaceae > Methylobacterium > Methylobacterium sp. NMS14P. The sequence goes on from NZ_CP087106.1 coordinate 1,654,505, forward strand.
CAACAGCACGATGAAGATGCCGAACGGGTCGATCCGGTCGATCCCCCGGGGCGGCTTCAAGATCCCGAACCGGCGGCGGGCGGGATCGGCGGAGGCGCCGGGCGCGGAATGTCGGAACTCCGCGAGCATGTGGCTGAGCTAGGGATCGAGCGCGACTACGCCGACGCGTAGACTCAACCTGAGGTGCGATCCCGCCCAGACATGCGTAGCAACTAGGCCCAACGCCGACAGATATCCAACGCTCTCTGATGTCCTCGCATAGATACGCCTTGACTAGGAATCGATGTTGCTGCGTGGGTCGCCACAACATATGCAGGAGGCCTCATTGGACGACGTAACATCAACCGCGGTTTCGGATCAGACCAGCCTCATCGAGCTTACGGCCGATATTGTGGCTGCTTACGTTTCGAACAATTCCGTGCCTGTATCAGAGATGCCGGCGCTTCTATCCGCGATCCATAGCGCGATCAGCGGGTTGAACAGCCCTACCGCTCCGGCTGAGCCGAAGGTTGACCGCGCAACTCCGGGCCAGATCCGGAAGTCGATCACTCCCGACGCGTTGATCAGCTTCGAGGACGGCAGGCCGTACAAGACCCTGAAGCGGCACCTCAAAGGAGTAGGTCTTACTCCGGACCAGTACCGGGAGAAGTGGGGTCTGCCGCGCGATTACCCGATGACCGCCCCAAGCTACTCCGAGATGCGCTCGGCCCTGGCGAAGAACAATGGTCTCGGCAATCTGCGCCGGAACGCAGCTGCGAAGGCTGCACCCGTCGACGAGACGATCGTTGAGACGCCCAAGGCCAGCCGTCGGAAGAAGGCTGCAGAGCCACCCGCTGTGCCGGCAGAGAAGCCCGCTCGAGGTCGGAAGAACGCTGTTGCCTCCTGAGAGGGAAGCTCTCGGTAGTGCCTTGGGCTGTTGATTCACCTCTTGCGCGCTATAATGCGGCCGGGTGCTCGTCTCAACCACAAGCGCCGAGCCAGAGGTTCCGCGTTGACACTACGGCCTTTGGTGAGAAGCCCGCCCGGTTCGCCGGCGCGGGCTTTTTCGTGCCTGGCCTCCCCCGAACAGGTGATGTCGCGAGGCTGGCAACGCTGATATCTCGTCAGCGAGACTCAACCACCTTCGGCCCCGCCGGCACCGCCGCGCGGGGCTTCTTCGCATTCTGCTCTGGCCTTCAGATGCGCTTAATTGCAGGTCAACTTCCGACCTTCCGCCATCCCGACCTTGCGGTAGTGTTCCAGACCGGACTTGATCGCTCGGCCTATGACCGCTCGGCGCACGTCCGGATTGCAGCGCAGATACTCCTCCTCGTTGAAAGCGTAGTCGCCACGCCCGCCCCGCGAGCCTCGATCATAGTCCCGATCGTATTCGCGGCGGTCACGGTCGCCATAGCCCCGGTCTCCGTAGCCTCGGTCACGGGGGCCGTAGTCGCCGCGATCGTAGCCGTAGTCGCGTCCGCCGTAGGGTTGTGCGAAGGCCGGCGCGACTCCGCTGAGTAGCGCCAAGCCAAGGACGGTCGCTGAGATCACCTTCATGTCGTGCTCTCCGTTGTTGAGGGGCGTGAACGCTTTCAACGCTGGCTCGTTCGATTTGCCTGGACGGGTGCCGCGCCCTCGCGCCCTGCATCACTACCGGCAGTGGGCTTTCCTTTCCCTACGTCCGGCCTGCTCTCAGTCCAGTTTAGCTAAACTTCCCCCCTTCGGCGCCCGACCTAAGAAGTCCGCTCGGTCCGCCGGCGCGGCCTTTTTCGTACCCCGAATCCCGGCGCGGGACGGCCTGCCCGCCGGCATCTGTTCGGCCTGGTAACCGCCGCCGGCCATCTAGCCCACCAGCCGCAATGCGCATCAACTCCACCGTCGAGGCAGCCCAGACCCATGTCGCCGCAGAGCGAACCCCTACCTCCCGCCACCCGCGGCGAGAAGGCTGGCCGGCTTGCAGCAAGCGAGATGATCAAGACGGCAAGCCCCGAGACCAGCGGGCTTAATGGCGTCATGAGCCGGTTGGGAGCGGTCGGGAACATCTTGGTCGAGGGGCATCTGAAAGCCGGGATCCCGCCGGCTGAAGTCCGGGCGTGGCACATTGGCTTCCAGGCGGGGATCAGTCTTGAGCTCGCGGAGCACATGCACCGCCTTCGCACGGCCACCGCCCGCGCCGTCCCGTGAGCAGACCGGGGCGGAACGAGGGGACGAAACCCCGTCAGCCTCGCGCCGCCCTCCAGCCCGCGGCCTTCGCCTCGCCCTCGCTGCAGAACATGCGCTCGCCGGAACCCATGTCGATCACGGTCCGCTCGTAGTCCCGCGTCCCGGGTAGGTGGTAGATCTTGTCGCCCTTGCGCGAGATGTTGCCCTTGATCGCGCAGGCGGCTTGTACGGGCGTCGGAGCAGCAGCCGGAGGCTTCTCCATCTCCGGTCGGGTCTCGACGCCGCTGGCGCGCTTGGCGCGCCTCCAGTCCGACGGCGGATCAAAGGTGCCGGCCCAGAGCCCGCGCTTCAGCGCCCTCGCGGTCGTCTCCGCCCCGACGTAGTCGCGCGAGTAGCGCTGGTAGGCTGTGGCGTAGCCCTGACTCACCATCCAGGCACTCAGGTCCTCGTCGCCCTTCCGGCACACCGCAACGGTGCGGCCGTACCTGTCGGTGTCGCGAGGCTCGCACGCGATGTTGGCCTCGCCGATCCGGTCCGCCAGCGCGAGCGCCGCGACCTGCCCGCAGCGGTAGGACTTGCCGGCCGTGTCCTGGCAGAGCTGCGCGCTCTCTGGCGCGTCGATGCCGTGCAATCGGATCCGTGTCCCGCGGATCACCACAGTGTCGCCGTCCGTAACGGAGGCTCGGCCGACGATCGACTCCGCGGCCAGGGCCGGACCGGCGAGCAGCAGGAGGACGGCGAGGGCTGAGCGCATCCCGCCAGGCTAGAGGCACTGCGGGCGCCGGCAACCAGAGGCTTCACCGACGCCGCGGAATGCTCATGTCGATCTCGGGCGTGTCGATGATGGTCACGCCGTCCTCGAAGCCCGAGCCGGTAAGAACGAACGTCACGTCAAAGGTGTAGGTCGGCTTGGCGAGCGCGGCGATCCCGTTGCACGGGCCAATCAGCTCTTCGGCAATCGCCTCCGTCGTCCCACCGCCGAGCCCGGAGGCATCCAGCCGCAGCTGCTGGCCACCTACCGTGGCCTCGCAGATGAACCCGCCAGGCCCGGGATCAACGCACCGAATCCTACGGACGGTGACCGTTTCGCCTCGATGCCCTTTCGGATCTGCCAGAAGCTGGCTGACGGTCAGGGTGACCTTGCCCGCGGACCGGACCTCACCGGCCGCGACGACGGGAGCGGTGGCGGCGAGGGCTGTGCGCATGGCGGGAGAGGATAATCGAGCGTCCAACGCCAGCAACCTCCGTGGGCGTCATACGTCGAAGAGGGCGCATGGTAACGAGATTGGACGGGCACCGAAGCCAGAACGAAAAAAGGTATGGCTTGAAACCCGAGAGAGGCTTGGAGCTCATGTGCCACGGAGAGTTGGCTACGCGAACGGCGGTCACTACCCCTGGATGTACGCGGGTTTCTACCTTAGGACCGTGCAACCGTAGAATTCCGCCTCTCACCGCCGCGGAGCGCATCCAAGTCATGGACCGCCTCACACTATTAAAATCCCTCTCTTTTGGTTCACAGGTGGCCGAAGAGGAAATCCAGGATCTGGGAAAATATTTCGTCCAGACAGATCAATGGAATAGAATCATAAAGGGCGAGATTGATATTATACGCGGGGAGAAGGGCGCCGGGAAAAGCGCTATCTATCTCCTACTCAACCAAAACATCAACGAACTTTTTGACAAAAGAGTCTTGCTAGTCAACGCAGAAAATCCGAAGGGCAGCACCGTATTCAAGGATCTGGTATCAGACCCGCCTGCATCTGAAGCAGAATTTATCTTGCTTTGGAAACTCTACATTCTGGTTCTGATCGTCTCTCAGATGAGAGAATATGGCTTAAGCGGAAAGAACATGGGAGCCGTGCTCCTCGCCTTGGAAGAGGCGCAGCTCATAGAGACCGAGCTGAATCTCAGCGGACTCCTCAGAACGGCGCAGATCCTCGCGCGACGCCTTCTATCCAAGAGCCGCATAGAAACGGGCGTCGAGCTTGAACCTGTGTCAGGCATGCCTGCGGGCATCATCGGCCGCATCTCGCTCGCGGAGCCGGATCGCAAGTTGCGCGAAAGAGGGGTCAATTCCCTTGATGGATATCTGCGCATAGTCAATGATGTTTTGGCCGAAAACAAAATTTCGGTTTGGGTGCTCCTCGATCGACTCGACGTCGCCTTCGCAGAAAATCACACCCTCGAAGCCAACGCGATAAGAGCGCTGCTTCGAGTATACGGGGACCTTAGATCTCTGGACAATATCGCACTCAAGATCTTTCTGCGCGAAGACATATGGAAACGCATTACTGAAAATTTTAGAGAAGCAAGCCACCTAATCCGATACGAGATTGTCGAGTGGACTCAACCAACCCTCTTGAATCTTATACTGAGACGGGTTCTCAATAACGAAACTTTAGTGAGTGAACTAAATCTCGATCCGGTAGCCATTCTTGCGGACGTAAATAAACAAAACGATCTATTTGAATTGATTTTCCCGCCACAGGTTGAGCAGGGAACGCAAAAATCTCCGACTTTTAAGTGGATGGTCACACGATGCGCCGATGGAAAGGGTAAAACCGCACCGAGAGAACTGATCCATCTTTTAAAGAGCATCAAAGACCAAGAAGTTCGAAGAATGGAGCGCGGCGGAGGCCTGCCGCCAAGCGGCCAATTGTTCGATAGGTCCGTATTCAAAGCCGCCCTACCCGCGGTTTCTGACGCTCGCCTGAAAACGTACATTTTCGCCGAGTACATGTCGGAGAAGCCGTTTATTGAGCGACTCTACAGGCAGAAGACTGAACACACTCCGGAAAGCCTTGGCGCACTCTGGGGAGTAAATAGAGATACGGCTATCCGCAAGGCTGACCAGCTTGTCGAGCTTGGGTTTTTTGAAAGACGCGGCACCAACCAGGAGCCAACTTTTTGGATCCCATTCCTGTACCGCGATGCCTTGAATTCAGTCCAAGGAAAAGCTGACGCCGACGATTGATGCCTATCACGGCGCGACCCACGATTGCTGTGTGGGTTGTGCATCTCCTTATCAGCCCCCCGGCCTCTCGCCGTTCTCGTCGATGAAGATGACGCCGGCGGCCGCTGGTATAGTCGTTGCAGGCGCTGTGCGATCGCCCCCTGCAGAAGGCTTCGCCATGCCGACCAGGAGCCAGGATCCAGCCGAGTACAGCACGCTCACCGAGCGATGCGCGGTCGCAATCGCCGACGCACACTGGTTCCGCAACATGGCGACCCGGGCGCTGCGTGACGGGAAGCCTAGGGGGCGGATCCGGGCCGAGAGGGCACGGACCGCGGCTCGCATCATCCTGATGCGGGCGAAGCAAGACGCTGCCATGAATCGGATGATTGTCGAGGCAGCGGCAGCTGGGCGGCAGCCTACCTGACGCTCCGCCTTCAGCGTCTCTTCCACGAGGCAAGGAAGTTTGGTGGGCCCGGCAGGACTCGAACCTGCAACCAGGCCGTTATGAGCGGTCGGCTCTAACCATTGAGCTACAGGCCCCGCGCCCGATTAGCCCTCGCCGCCCTGCGGACGCAATCTGCCTTTCCGCAGGGCGACAATGAAAGAGGTTATTCGGCTGCCTCAGCCCTTTCGCTCTCTTCCTGACCGTCCTCGGTCCGATCGTCCTCGGCAGCGTCTAGGTCCGCTGTGCTCGCCGCCTGTGCGCCGGCACGGTACTTATCTCCGTGCCGCTCCAACTCGCCGCTGTTGGACATGACGCTGAGGTACGTGTTCAGGGTGTTGGCCGCCACGTCTGTCAGGCGCTCGCTGATTTCGGCGTGCGTCAGACCCTCAGAGCCAGCTTCCTCGAGCAGCGTCTTCAGCCGCCCCTTGGCCGAGTTGGCGCGCGGTCCCCGGGGGCCACGGCTACCACGAGGCCGGTCCTCACTCGCCGGCGCGCGACGGCGAGCCGACAGATCGTCGTGGGGCTCGTCCAGCGGTGTGCCTTCCACGATAGATGCAAGTGACCGCTCAGCGAGGCGGAGCTTCGTCAGCTCGCCGCTCACGCGCTCGAACTCAGCCTCAAGGCTCTCGCGTTGGTGCCTGACGTTGGCCAAGGCCTTAGCGAGCGTGTCGTCATTTGCCATCGGTAACTCGACTTCTTCCTTCTTGGCGCTCGGGATCAGAGGCGCGGTCGCAAACCGTATCATTGCACGGCCCCCCTGGCCGTCGTGGTGCTGAACGTGATGCCCGCCCGGAGCCTATCAACTTCACACGGCATGCTGCCACGTTTCGTTGATGCGATCTCTCGGTCAACTGGTTCCGCCGTGGCTCCGCGACCAACCACAAACGACAGGGGCATCGTGGTCGTATGAAACCGCGAGGTTCCCGCCATGGCGTGGCCGGCCACGCTAGCAGCGTCTCACTCGGTGACGCACGCAAGCTGCAACCACACACGCTGTCGAGATCGTTTGTGTGAGACGCCAGTGTGAGCCGCGTCAGCAATTTCAGCTAAGTGCTTGAAAACCCTGGCGCGCCCTACGGGAATCGAACCCGTGTTTTCGCCGTGAAAGGGCGACATCTGGCACATGATGGCACCTCACGATACGCCCTGGCACTCGTTTAATCACAACGACTTGTATCACCTGATGCCTTTGCGTTCCAGTTCGTTTCGTGGCATTGTTGGCAACGAATTTGACAACGAAAAGGGTCGACGATGCCGCGCCGCCGCAGCGTCCTCGCAAGCCGCACGAGCCGATCCGATCTGCCGCCCTCGGACGCGCCGGAATGGGAGCTGATCAGCCCAGGCGTGCGCCTCGGCTATCGCCGCGGGCGGGGCACGCGGGGGCAGGGCGGATCGTGGCTCGCCGCCTCCCGCTCAGCCGACGGTAGGCGCGCACAGACCAAGCTCGGGAAGGCGGACGATCTGACCGTCGCGGACGGGACCGGCATCCTCACGCACGAGCAGGCCAAGGATGCGGCCCGGGCTTGGGTGAAGTCGCTGCGCGTCGCACCTGACGCGCAGCCAGCTCTGACGGTCGCCGACGCGCTGGAGCGCTACCTCGAAGCGCGCACTGCTGAGGGGATGAAGGCGGTCTATGACGCCCGATCACGGGCGCGCGTCCACATTCTCCCCAAACTCGGACTGCTGCGCGTGGCGGATCTGACGCTCGACAAGCTGCGACGCTGGCGCGACGCGTTGGTGACAGCCCCGAAGCGCCTGAGGACCGGCCGGCACGCTGCAAAGGCTAACACCCGGGATGTGGACATTTCGGACCCGGAAGCGCTGCGCCGCCGCCGCGATACGGCCAACCGCACGCTCACCCTGCTCAAGGCCGCGCTGAACTGGGCCTACCAGCATCAGCTCGTCGAAAGCGATCGCGCGTGGCGCCTGCTCAAGCCGTTCCGGGACACGGGAGCCGCCCGGGTGCGCTTCCTAGACTCAGCCGAGCAGCAGCGACTGCTCAACACTGCGCAAGGCGCCCTGCGGGACCTGGTTGCGGCGGCGCTTATGACGGGCGCCCGCTTCGGCGAGCTGGCTGCCCTCAAGGTTCAGGACTTCGAGCGTGCGAACGGCACGGTGTTCATCGAGCGGAGCAAGAATGGCCGAGCTCGCCACATCCCCCTGACTGCCGGAGGCTCGGCGCTCTTCAAACGGCTGGCGGTCGGGCGGGATCCTCTCGCGCCGCTACTGCGCGGCGACACCGGCACGGCCTGGAAGCCGGCGCAGTATCAGCGAGCGTTTAAAGCTGCGCTGGAGCAGGCGAAGCTTGAGAGCATTACCCTGCACGAACTGCGGCACTCCTACGCGAGTGCGATGGTGCGGAACGGCGCACCATTAATCGTCGTCGCTGAAGCGCTTGGTCATTCCGGCACCCGGATGGCCGAAAAGCACTACGCGCACTTGGCGCCATCGTACGTTGCGGACACAATCCGCCTAACGGCACCTAATTTATCCGCCCCAATCTAATAGTCGAAATCCTGCAATTGGCACTCGCCGCGAGAGGCTGCCCGCGACCCCATTGCGGATTTAAGAACTGCTCCCCTCAGGTCTGGCTATGGTTGCTGGAGCACAGATCGGAAAGCGCTCGATACTGATTGTTCAGTCTGGCCAGCCGAGTGGAGCGCAATCGATTGAGCACTTGGCGAGGCCTTTCCCTTCTTAACATCCGCCGGACCAAAAGTCAGCAGCAAGTCGTGAGTCCTTGTGCGATTGCCGGAGACAAGGGGCAAGTTGCCCACGGCGGTGCTGACGGGTGCAAGCCTCCAAGTCGGATTGACTGTCCCTGCCGTAATTACTACGAACTTGATGTCGTACTGTATGACACCATCCTTGAAGGTCGCTCCAGCAGATGAGGGAGGATAGTAGTTGGCCTGGATTGCACTCTTCAGCCAGCTTTTAATGCCTACATTTCCGGTCAGAAGGTAAGATGAGCCGTGACGATCCATCGGCTTATGAGGATCGTTGATGTCGCTGCACGAAGTTTCTTTCTCGTCAAAATCCGACTTTAGACCTTTTGCTGAATAAAATGAATAATAACTGTCTATCCGCACAGCTTGCGAAGAAAGTTGCGCAGAGATCGGAAGAGAAAACGACTGGGGAAAGTTAACAGGAGGCCTCAAAGGGATAACAGCCGTTCTGAAAGTTTCATTATACGATGCGCTTGGATTGACGCTCCCTGTCTCGTCCATAGTGAGCTTGAGTGTTTCCTGGACGCCCCAGCTATCCGGGATCGCGTCCTCCATGGGACCTCGGACCTGTCCTTTGAGGCGTCCAAGATCGTGAACCGAAGTCCTCAACTCGCAGTAGATGCTCCGCTTGATTCTGTTGACTAGATCAAAATCGACCTCATCCGATTCCTCCCAGGGCTCGTGGATCTGCGGCACCACGGTGCCGCAAGAGCACATAGAAATTGCAAGCAGGCTAAGAGGAAGCGCCGTCTTCAACACAGGAACGCGCATCCTACACTATTGAGCCTTAGCGGGAGATGTCCGGCTAACGGGATCGGGTGTTTGACTAATCTTCTTAAGCTTAGCCGCTATCAACGCCAGGTCGGCCTTGGTCTGCAAGCGAGCGGTAATATTATATAGTCCTGACGCTTCACGTTTTATAAGCGGCGGAAAACAGCCGTGACATCCCGGATCAAACGGACTGCATGATGGCACGCACTTCGCTTCTGCTGTGCCAGCGCCGGCTAGCACCATAAGGGTTAAGATGGGTGCAGCTATCAGAGTCGGCTTCATTTCGCTCTCCACGAGAGAGAACAATACTAACTCGACCATAAAAATTGACGCAACGCCCTAATTCTGTCTTCGCAACGAACCCGCCGTCAGTGATGCAGTTTAGCAACGGCTATTCTGGTTAGCGTTTTGTGAGAGAACTAGAGGCATGGTTTAAATCCTGTTGAAACTTCGCAGCAGCTTAGACCGTATAGACGGGCTCGCCTCGGGTAAAAACTGGCGCGGAAAACCGGTCCCATAAAGCCGGCCATCCTGAGGCGCATAAGTAATACAGATCAAGAAACAGTCGCAACCGGGCCACAAAAACGAGTTAACTTGTTAGAAGCGCTGCCAGCCGTCCGTAGCACTTAGCTGTCTTCCGGCTTCCAATAGAGAGGAACGGCATGATGCTTGACGTAGAAAGTTTCTCCACTACCCTTGTGCGGGTGAGCTGAATTGAATTGGAGGCTACTCACTTTTTCGACCGCCTCAGTGAACGCCCACCGTCGAGCGAGCGCTTGCTCCCACTTTCCCAGCAGCGCGCCTGCATTTTCTTGATCAAAGTAGATAATCATTGCACCGTTGTTCTGGTTCGGCAGGCCGGTAGCATAGCGGGTCATCAGCTGGCGGAAACCTTTGAAAATCCACGCCTTACCCGTCCAGTTCTTTGCCTCCCCAATCCATAGAAAGCCGTCCCGCATCTCAACAGAAATGTCTGTATGACCGCCTATTTTCACATCATGGTACGCCGGAAATCCCGCCATCTGGAGCAGCGATACGAGTTCAACCGTGCGCTGATCCTCGCTCAAATCATGCTTGTATTTGCGATTGCGCACCAATTGCCCGATCGCCAACGCCAGAGCACGCTCCAGCTGCTGCAGCATCTCTGCCGGTGTTTCGGCAGCCTGAATTCGCAGCTGAATTTCGAGCGGGGTGTTATTATGCGCGCGGTTGAGCAGATCTCGGAGAGTTATTTCAGACGTCATGGCTACCCGTAAGCGCGGCCACAAACTCGGTTGATGCTCGAAACACAGGCTTCAGCTGCTGCTCGAAATTGGCCACCTCCTCACCCGTACGAGGATGAATGAACAACGCCTCATCCACTGACTGCATCGCCTCCTTAACTGAGAGGGCAATTTCTCGGTCCTCATCAGCATCGTAGAATACAAAATACATAGTCAGCGGGTGGTGCTTGATTGTAGTTAAGGCTGTCAGAGCCGACTGGAAAACGTCGTCATCGGGTCGCCGCTGCACGAATTCTGCTAACAGCATATATGTGAGCCGCTGAAGCTGATTTGGCTTCATCGTCGACAAGCGATCCACAAGCGCACGGCAGACAGGCAGAAGCGGTTCGCGAATGTCGCGATCTATGTTCTGCCTGATGTCATCCAACGCCATCGGACCGATATCACTCACGGTATTCTAGATGGTCAAGGATGCGATCGCGAACATAATCATAATCCTCGAAGGAAGCGCAGTTCCTCACAGCCATTTCTCCGATAAACGGATTAGCTTCGGCGGTATGAGCGGATGTGCCACTAATTGTCACCTCGGGCGCCGATGACACATCACGACCGAGATCGACGTGCCACAGCACGCTGGTCTTATAGATCTGGATCGGAGCATCCAGCACACCAATACCGCCTTGATGGTAGGCCTCATCGCGACAGCACTGTTCACCCCTTCGCGTTTTCTCAAGCTTCTGCGACGAGCCGGCTACCATGAAGCCCAGCTCAACCATCGCGCCATCACCCCGGGCATCGTATAGAGATTGCATTACGGGGAAAAGATTGACGCGGCCCGGAGCGAGATTACTCCCGAGGAGGCCATCAAAGCGCATCCGAGCTTGGTCAAGCGCGATCAAACCGTGGCGTTGATACATGCCAAATGGGAAGTCGACTCGTAGTTCGACGTGCCTCCCCTCATTAGGAATCCAGAGCACATCTAAAGCCTCAAGCCACTGATGGCGGACTCCGATTAGCTCATTGAAGCCAGCGAGTTCATTGGCAGCTTCGTCGGTTAGTTCGGCCACAACGACCGTCTCTCGGGTGGCGAGATGGCGAACTGAAGCGAGGACGAGGGCTTTGCCCCCTCGATAGTTTACGCTTGCGATCAGGACCGGCGCCACGCCTTGCTGCGCTGCAAGGCGGTCTTCACCAAGGAGCACCGGGTACGCCTCACTGAACGGCCCCTCAGGCACCTCCAGCGCTTCAGCGGCCTCCCGCAACCTAGCTATCTCGTTGTCGTCCAACTCGAAAAGCTGGACGATTTTCTCGCCGCACATGATGTGCTCTTCGAGGGCGCTTCGCAGCTCTTCCTCGGCCTCGTCGTACTGATCGTCACCATTGGCGACGCGAGCCACCATTCTGTTCCATCCACGGGCCCGAGCCAGACCCCGGGACTTGAGGAGACGCTTTGCCACCGCCCATGGCATCCTTGCGCGCATACTGCGGACCACATCGACGGTAGCCAAGCTTAACCCTCTTATTTTGTCCGACGGAATTATCGCAGAGCGACACCAGCCTCACAAGCTGAGCCGGTCCGCGCTCATGACAGGGACTCGCTCAGAATTAAGAAAAACATCTTATCCTAGGTCACCGAGGAACTCCGAAACGGGATGTACTCCGGTGATAAGGAGGCGGTCCCGCGCACGCGTGCTAGCGACGTAGAGCAGGTGCCGCTCGGTCTCGTAGACCTCCTCCAGCTCTGCCTCGTCGCCGACCGTGTCAATCCGCTCCTGAAGCGGCAGCACGCCATCGTCGCAGGCGAGCACGGCCACGGCCTTGAACTCTAGGCCCTTTGCCATGTGCATCGTGCCGACAATCACGCTCTCGACCGCTTTATTGAGCGCATCTCCCGGCTCTACAGGCACAAGGCCAGCCGCTTGGGCGACTGTGCGAGCGCGATCGAGCTGAGCACGGCTTCGAACGAACAGGCCGATCTCGGCCGGAGCGATGCCCTCTGCTCGAGCCGTGGACAGGAAGGCCAGGATTGCCTCGCGCTCAGCGGTCTCGTCGACGAGCTTCAGCACCTGAGGATGTGGCCCGTCAAAGACTGAGACTGTGCCTTTCCGCGTCTCCTCGCGCCCATCCATATCCTGGACAGCGCCAGGAAGCAGGCGGTCAGCCGCCTCGCGGATCTGATGGGAAGTCCGGTAGTTCACCTTGAGCGTGGTCGAGCGACCGCGCACGTCGATGCCCAGAGCCTTCCACGAGAACGGCGGCTGGAAGATACGCTGGCCGAGGTCGCCTGCGAAAAACAGGCGATCCTCGCCCTCGGGTGCGAGAGCGCGCAGGAAGCGCAGTTCCGGCACGCCGAGATCCTGGGCCTCGTCTACAACTACGTGTGTGAAGGGCGGTGCGGCGGACGCGCCGTAATCTGCCGCGAGGCTGCTGAACACACTCGCCCAGGTCGCAAGCCCTTGGGCGGCGAGGCGGGTGCGGGCTGCCATAAAAATCGGCCAGAGGGCGGTACGCTGCTTGGCGCCTAGCCGGCTGCGGCGGCCGGGGCGGGGCGTGTCGGCGTAAGCCATCTCGTCGGCGACCTGCCACGCATCGACCACATGGCGGAACTCGCTGACCAGGAACCGCTCGGACCATACCATCGACCCGCTCGCAGCCTCGACGAGGGCGGCCCGGATCTGCTCCAGCGTCGCGACCCGAGGCCTGCGCGCGTGCACGAGTTGGTGCAGCTCATCCGCCAGCCCATCCCAGGATGCGACAGTGATGCGGCCCCGGGCGCTAGGCTCTGTCGCGACCAGGATGTCGACCTTGCGCTGGAGCGCATTGGCAAGCGGCTTCGAGAAGGTCGTGAGCAGCACCCGAGCGTGCGGGTTGGCGCGTGCGAGCCGCACGGCGCGGTGCACTGCCACCACGGACTTACCAGTGCCAGCCGAGCCGGCGACTCGGGCGGGACCGCTATAGGTCTTCTCGATTACGCCGGCCTGGGAGGGATGCAGGAACACCGACCAGCGCTCCCAGGGCGCGTCGAGGGCAGCCCGCAGCGCCTCAACATCCTCGATGACGCGGAAGCGGCGCTGCGCGTCCGGGTGCGCGAAGGGGTCGGCCGCCGGTTCGACGGGCTTCGGCAGGCGGCCGGTAGCTGCGAATTCCAGAAGAGCCTCGGCGGCTTCGGCCGGCAAGTGCGCGGCGAGGTCGAAGAAGCGCGCTTCGGTCGCTGCGCGGACCGGCTCGATCCAGTCCTCGGGGACGCCGACGCCGAGCAGGTCGTCGAGCTGGAGCGCGTCGAACAACGCAGGCTCCGGCGCCAGCCACTCGGCCTGCGCCTTTGCGAATAGGGCAGGGGCAGCCTCCTCGACCCGCTCGCGTGACTCAACAATCTGTAAGGCGCCGGTTCTCGGATGCGCCTCGATGCGCCGGCGCTCGGCCCAGGCGTAGGCCTTGTCGTGATGGTCGACGTAGGCGAGCAGCAGGCTGCCGGCGGTGCGGTGGACAATGATGCGGATGTCGCGGTTGGCCCGAACCGACCAGAAGTTCGGGTCCCGCGCTGCCTCGATTCGGTGAAACTGAAGGCCGGGTCCGGACGGATCAAGCTGCATGTCGAAGGCCGAGGTCTTCACAGCCTTCTGCTCCTGGGCAGGCAAGCGAGCGAGGGCGGCCGTGAAGGTGTCAGCTATACGGAACTCCACCAGAGCTACTCCCTGCGACTCGGAATCCAGATTGCTGAAACATCGTCCCCGTGCGGCACCGCCTGCCCTTTCAAGGCAGTGATGCCGACCCAAGCGCAGACGATAGCGTCGAGCATGTCCTCCCACGATTTCAGGTCGCGGGTCTTATTCAAAAGGTTCGGTGCCCCGAGAGCAGCCCGTGTGCCAGCGATCTCATTGTCGAGCAGGTCGACGATCTTCTCCCAGGTCCCGAGAAGTGAGGTCCGTCTCTCCGCGGCGTCACGGCCGGGCCAATACTTCGCGGCCTTCTGCACCTTGTAGGGCAGTCGCTTCTCCGCTTGCGCAAGCTCGACAAGGGCGGGATGCGGATAGACCTCGATCAGGGCAGGCTCGTGCAGACGTTGCGTCGCCAGAGGGTAGCCGGCGCCTTCGAACGCGTCCTTGAGACGATTGGCAATCACACCCGGTCTCACAGCGCTTGGCGTGTGCGTTGCGCACCAGCTCGCGCCATAGGCCCGAGAAACCGCATCGTCTGATGCTCGTCGTCCTGTGATCGGCTCGTGGGATAGCGGGATATCGACTGCAACTATGTCGATGGGGCATTCGCAATACGATCTTGCAGCTTGCAACAGCCGAGCAGGGTCAGGCAGCGAGCCTTTCGCGTCAGCCGGTGCGGCCTCGCTCGCTGTCGTCGGCGCCATGAACCGCTCATAGGACGGCGCCACCGAGACGAGATGCCATTGACCACTCCCTTCGGTGGCCAGGGCAATGCCGCTTCTCTGGTTCGAGGTCCAAGCCGCGTCGATGCCGAGGACAGCCCTGTTCACGCTCTACACCCCATAGACCTTCATCACCTCGTCCCCAAAGTGATTGATAACCTTCACGGCGATGCGTCCCGTCTTCGGCCGCACGAACGGCCGGCTTGTGGCGCGGTAGAGAGTCGCCCAGGCAGCCTCGTCGATCTCCGCCTTCAGTGCGGTCTTCAGCGTCTTGTAGGGGTCGTTCGCGCCCAGGAAATAAGCGTGTCGGACGAAGAAGCTCTCCTCGTCGTAGTCGGTGTCGACGAACCAAGCGGCAATACCCGACGTGTCGTCCGAGCGGACATCGCCGGTGTTGGGGTCGAATACGTCGATCCCCTTCACCTCCACCTCCAGCCGATCACCGTCGAGGCGGCGAATCTCAATGTCCGGTTCGCCGAACACCACGAATAGGTTCCCCTTGCCCGTGGTCTTAAGGTCATCGGCCATGTGCAGGTCGGGGTTCATCTTGGCCTGCAGGATCGGCAGGGGCCCGAGCTTGGTCAGCTCGCTTGCATGCGCGTCGTACGCGAAGGCGCAAGCGACCAGAACGTCGAAGCGCGCGTCGGCCGCCTCACGGGCGGCAGCCACAAGATCCGGGCGGGAGAGCGTGCCAAATTCGGGGCCGATCAGGATCGCGGCGCGGCGCTCGACACCCTCGCCTTCTGTGAACCGCCCCTCGGCGCCGATAAAGCGACCGGGCCAGGGCTGGAGCATAGTGAAGCGCAACCGGTCAGCGCGGTCACGGCCCTGAACGCCGGCGGCCGAAAGGTTCTCTAGCACCATAGAGGAGAAGTCTTGCGCCGGGGCGGTGGCCTGGTCGCGGAGCCGGCGCCCGCCCAGCGCCTCGAACTCCTCGTTGAGGTCGAGACTGTCTGCGGGGATGACGCGGTGGGGCGATAGGCTCTCCACCGTGAACGGGCCGGCGACCCGGACCTTGCCAGCGTCTACATAGGGCCGGTCGTAGAGCATCTCTACGTCGGCGGCCCGAGCAATCGCAGCGTCGATCTCGCGCTGCCGAGCGAGCCGCGCCTCCCACCACGCAGCATGGATACGGACCGCGTCCGGATAGAATTCCTCCAGCGCATCTGCCGGACGCTCGGGCAGAGTGGCGAGAGTGTAGTCCCACTCCCACTCGGCATTCATCCGATCGATGGCGCGCTGCCGGGCTGGAGTAGGTTGCCTGGGATCTTTTGCGCAGGCGTGCAGCACCTGAAATTCGGCGTCCCAGGGCCGCTCAGGCTCCCGCGGGATCTGCCACTCCTCCCAAGCGGTCTCCAGCAGCGCGTTCAGTTCCGCGCGAAGCGGCTCTAAGGTCGCTTGCCATCGCTCCCAGATCACGTCGATCTCGGCGTTGTTGGCGATTGACTTGAGGGTGACGTGTGGCGCGCGCTCGTAGACGAAGCCCTGACGGATGTCGCCATAGGCTGCGCTTTGCGGCTGCGGGCGGCCCGAGATCGCCTGCTCCTTTGCCCGGCCTTCAGGGCTGTCATTTAGCAGGTAGTAAGGGTAGCGAGCCGACATTAGCCGCGTACGGGCAAGCGCAAGCGCCACGCGGCTTGTGTCGACAGTGATCCAGCGCCGGCCCCACTGCTCAGCGACCGTCGCGGTTGTGCCAGAACCGCAGGTGGGATCTAGGACGAGATCACCGGGGTCAGTGGCCATTAGGATGCAGCGTTCGATCACTCGCGGAGTTGTTTGCACTACATACAATTTTTCCTGACCGAACCCACTCTGCCTCGTGTCATCCCACAAGTTATTATACGACTGGAATGGAAAATCATAAAAGTTCCGAGCGAATGTCAAAGTGTTTCCCATGCCGTAAAGCCTGTTAGCTTTATGCAATCTGCCAAAACCAATAATATTAGTCTTCCATCCACCCTTTGACGGCTTGTATTCTGTCCCACAAACTGTGTAAGGAAATCGAGTGGTGGGGGCACCAGTCTGCGATGTGAGAGGGCTAGCCCTAAAAATCGTCTTTTTTTCGAGATCCGAACGATCCGAGAGGTTTTCCTTAGAGGTTAGCGTCTTTACCTCATTACTTTCATTACGATAAAAGCGATAATTCGAGTCGTCCGACGGATCTCTCAGGAAGTACATTTGACGATACTTAACACATGATCGATCTTTGCAATACCAAATTACATAATCAGCAACCGATGCCAATACATCTGTCCCGATTGAAGGACTACCGGCACCGGTAGTCTTCAGGACGAAAATCAAAGAACAGAAATTTGCTGCTCCAAAGACCTCATCCATGACCGCGCGAACACGGTGAACATTCTCATCACCAATTTGCACAAAGATCGACCCGCTCTCATGCAGCAGCTCTCGAGCCACAGTGAGCCGGTCGCGCAGATAGGTGAGATACGAGTGGATGCCCTCCTTCCAGGTATCGCGGAACGCCTTCACCTGCTCGGGCTCGCGGGAGATGTCAGTCTGCTTGCCGTCCTTGACGTCGCGCGACTGCGTCGAGACCTGCCAGTTCGAGTTGAACTTGATGCCGTAGGGGGGGTCGAAGTAGATGCACTGCACCTGCCCCTTCACCTTCTCGCGCTGCGCGAGCGAGGCCATCACCTGGAGCGAGTCGCCCAGGATCATCCGGTTCGACCAATGCTGGTCGTGAGTGTAGAACTCGGTGCGCGCCTTTGAGTCGAGACCGTTAAAATCAGCAAACAGGTCGGGAACGTCGTCTTCGCGCGCGCGCGCGTCGGTGCGGCGCAAGTCGTCGATAATCGCCTTGGGGTGGATCTTCTCCTGGATGTATAGGGGCGGCGCCTGAACGATGAGGTCGGACCAGTCCTGCTGGTCTTTGCCGCGCCAAACGAGCTGCGCGTCGCCGATCGCTGTCTCGCCGGTCGCGACTAGTGCGCGCACCTGCTCCTCGGTGAGCTTGATACGGGCGCCGTTCCAGACGATCTGCGGATCGAGGTCCGGGTCGCGCGGTCGCGTCTCGCCTTTTGGAAGCGGCCGGGCGCGAGGATATGACTCGGGCCTAAAACCTGTGATTGCCTCCTCGGCCTCAGCGAAGCTCTGCAACTCGGCGGTGGGGATGTTCTTCCGCGCAGCCTCGTCATGCGTGAGGGTCTCGACCGACTTGGTCGCGTTGCGGGCGGGTCCACGAGCCATCAGCGGACCTCACTCAGAAGTGCAGCGTCGTCCGCTAGCGCGGCGTTCTCAGAAAACGCCTCAGCCTCATCGTCCGGGTCAAGCGGGGGTTGCGGGTCCAGTCCGGACGCAACGGCGTCTGTCGGAGGCGGCACGTCCCGTAAGGCCGGTCGCTTGGTCGCGTCGTCGATCAGGTCGAGGAGGCCGTCGAGGCGCGCGGCGAAGAACCCATGAAAGTCGTCGGCGCGCAACCGCGCCGGGTCGATGGCATGGCTGCGCAAGTAGGTGTCGAGGTTCGCTGGATCAACTGGCGGCTTCGCCGCCTCCAGGCGGTGGAGATACTTGCTCGGCGCGACGCCGCCGAGCATCCGGTTCGTCTTGGCAGACAGGGGTGTCTTGTTAACGATCGAGTCGAACGCACTCGCAGGCAGCTTCTGCTCCTGACACCAATCACGCGGAAAGATGTGGTGGATGTCGACGCTCTCGTCGAAGAACACCGCATGGTCATAGTCCTGACCCGACCGGAAATCCGTGGCCCCACTCTTCATCAGCAGGGCGTTGACGCCCTTGTAGGCCGCGGAGCCACGGGAGCGCAGCTCGCGGATGCGGCTGGCGCGCACGCTCGTATCCTTGAGCGTCGAGGGCTCCGGCCCGCCGTCGATCCAGGCCAACACCTCCACGACATCCTTGGCGAAGCGGGACTCGGCGGCCGAGCCGTAGAGTTCACCGAAGACGCCGCACCAGTACCAGGTGCGCACGCACTGTTTGGGCTGCTGGTGCTCCCAGCGGTCACCCAGCGAGGCGAGGATCGCAGCGAGCGGCACGATCTGGCTCTGGTAGGGCAGGTCGAACGAACGGTAGATCCGCTGCGTATGAAGGAACTTCGCGGCGCGCTCGAAGCCGAGTTGCAATCGATCGGCGTGGGTCTGGTAGGCCTCAACAGGCAGCGCCAGCAGGGCGTTGCGGGTGGCGCTCACCGGCGGCCGTCGATCATCGCTGCCGGCAGCGGCGTCCCGCTGGGCCTTCGAGTGCAGGAGCGCAATACCCTGCAAGAAATCCGTCGGAGCGATCTTCTCAAGCGCACGGAATTTCTTAAGTGCAGCGGCGCGCTTCGCCCAGTCCTCCCGCAGCTTGAAGCCCTTGCCGGCGAACATGGCTGTTATCAGCTCGAAAGCGTCGAGCGCTTTGCCGCCAGTATTCACCTTCTCGAAGACCAGACATACGGCTTCGTTTGTCGTTGATTTATCCAATGATATGACGGGAACTTGATACTTTCTAAATGAATCCACAATCTTTTCGCGAAATGCCTTCAAAATCAGCCGCTTGGACTTATTATCGTCCCAATAGTCCCAAAAGCCCTCTTGCCAACTTTCGTGGTCAAAGATTTTGTTCAAAGGGAAGCGAAGATGCTCATATTCTTTATCAGACGTCGAGAGATCAAGGACAACATCTTTGCCGAAATTGGTCCGTAAAATGCGGTCTTTGGGAAAAGCTTCGATCGCATCCTCGCGGTCGACGGATGGATCGAGGGCTTTATCAATGTTGAAATAGTAGAAGACATCGATCTTCTCGATCGGGTTCTGCCGGACGAGCGCCTGATACAGCGACGTCATACGCTGCTGGCCGTCGAGGAGCAGTTCACTCTCCGTCGCTACTTCGGCCTGAACCGGCGCACCTTGGATTGCGCGCGGCGTGAACGTCTTCCCGGACGACTTCAACGTCATCAGGGCTCCCACCGGAAATGCTTGAGAAAGGGACGCGATTAGACTCCGGATGCGATACTCATCCCAAACCCAATTGCGCTGAAAGTCCGGGAGCTTGATGTCGCCCTGTTCACAACGCTGCAGGAGAGTGTGGAGCGAGACAGGGTTGGTGGTGAACGTGGTCATCACGCAGCCTTGGAGGGGTTGATCAATGTGTCGACGAGTTCGCCAAAAGCCGTCTCGATGGCGAACACATCGCGGAATTCGTGGAAAGCGAAGCGGCCGTGCGCGCCCAGCGCGTTGACCCCCGGCACCCAGGACACAGCCATTGTCTCGGCTTTGAGCTGTGCGTCGGTACCGCGATAGCCCTTGGTCTCCAGCACTAGAGTGAGCGGGTCGGGCCGACCGTCGTCCAGGCGCACGAGAAAATCCGGTCGGTAGCGGCGCGGGACAGCCCCGTCGCGATAAGGCACCTCGAAGCCAAGCCCCTGGTTCTTCACGTAGGCGAGCACCCGCGGGTGCGCCTCCAGCACCCGAGCGAGCTCGCCCTCCCACTCGGAGTCGAGCACGACGTGGCTGACGTGACACTTACTGGGGTCGGTCTCCCAGACCGGCTTTGAGGTGGTGAAGTTCACGAACCGGGTCGAGCCCACCGGGTTATAAGGGTCGGGCACGGCCTTGATGCGCTTAGCATCTGGGATCGAGCGCTGACAGGCGAGATAGATGAACTCCACCGCCTGCTCGGCGAGTTGCGGGTAGAGCACGGCGGCCCGCGGGACACCCTTAGCAACGAGGTAGTCCCCGTCGAGCCAGAGCCGCACGACGCGCTGGGCCTGCCCGAACAGGTGGACAGGCAGGTGATCATCCGGATCTCGCAAGCGCGTCTCTAGCAGGCGCTTGGCGAGCTTGAACGACAGCTCACTCGGGCGCATCGTCTTGAAGGCTTCCTCAGCGTCCAGCGTCTCCTGCTCACCGACGATGCCGGCCATAAGCACCTTGGCCGGGCCAACGTTCTCTGGTGTCAGGACGAGGCGGCTGTCGTCAGTGAAGGTCGCGGTCAGCCGCTCATTCGGCAGGTCGAAGCGGTAGCCCTCGATGCGGGGGAAGCCGATCTCCAAGTCTGCGCGCTCACGCAGGGCCTGGACGCGGGTAAGCTTGCGAGGCGCGGCTGGCACCGAGACCACGGGCTCGGCCGTAAACGAGAACGGGATGCCGAGGATGTCGGCATACTCGACATTGAACAGCCCCTGGTCGTTGAGCTCATAGGACTGACGGCGCAGGCCGCGCCCGACCACCTGCTCGCATAGGAGCTGCGTGCCGAAGGCGCGCACGCCGAGGATGTGAGTGACGGTGTTGGCGTCCCAGCCCTCAGTCAGCATTGAGACCGAGACGACGCAACGCACACGTTCGCCGAGCCGCCCCTTGCGGCCGACCGTATTCATCACCTCACGCAGCAAGTCTGCGTCTGTGGTCTCGGCCGCCGTGACCGCGTCGACGCCGCGCTCGATCCGCTCGCGGCGGAACTGCTCAATCTCCGACCCCATCATGTCGCGGAAGGCGGGGTCGAGGGCCTCGCCCGACTCGAGCTGCTCGCTGTCGATGAGCAGCGTGTTAGGTTTGGCGAGGCGTTGACGGTTGTCATCGTAGTTGCGGAATAGGCGCAGGTGCCCGACGTGCCGCGTCTCGGCCTCACCGTCTGCGTTGGCGCGCTCGAAGCCGGCGATCCACTCGTAGACGAGCTTGGAAGTCGCCGTGTTGTTGCACACAACGATGAACACGGGCGGCACATCTATGCCGGCCCGCTCCCAGGCCTCGCTGGTCTTCTCGTAATGCGCGTAAAGGGCGTGGAGCGCCGTTTGGAGCTGGCTCGGGAAGACGTGAGAGAGCGGGTCGAGGGTGCCGGCCTTGCCTGCGCCCTTCTTCGGCATCGCCTTGCCGATGTGCTCCCACAGCTCACGGTAGAGCGGCACCTCGCCGCTTGCGGCGTTGTCGGCGATCGGCACGCGGGGCAGCTTGACGATGCCGCACTCGATAGCATCGATGAGCGAGAAGTCGCTCACCGTCCACGGAAACAGGGTGCCCTCCAGGTAGCCCGAGCCACGCAGAAAGAACGGCGTGGCCGACAGGTCGTAGACCGCGCGCAAGCCGACCTTGCGCTTCAGCGCCTCGATCCCAGAGATCCAGAGCCGGGCGGCCTCAGCGTTGCGCTTGGCCTCCTCGCGATCCTCGGCCGCGACCGCGTCCTCGGCGGCCCCGGGCTTCTCGCGGTAACAGTGGTGCGCCTCGTCGTTGATCACTACGAGGTTCTTGATCGGCAATAGCTCACGGCAGACCCGCTGGAGCATCGCGCCCTCGGACTCGATCGTGTCGATCGGCGCGTGCCGTCCCTGGAGCAGTGAGCGCCCGACCTTCGACACCTCCAGCGTCTCGCGGCGCTTGAACGCGTGGTAGTTCGTCAGCACGATCTTGGCCTGCCCCATGTCCTGGAGCATGTCGGCCGGTACCAGTTCGCGCTTGTCGTAGTAGGCGTCGGGGTCGCCGGGCATCAGCACACGCAGGCGGTCGCGGATCGTGATCCCCGGCGTGACCAGCAGGAAGCCTCGGGTGAAATGTTTCGCGTTCGGGCTTCGGACCGCGTTGATGGTCTGCCACGCGATCAGCATGGCCATCACTGTCGTCTTGCCGGCCCCGGTCGCCATCTTAAGCGCGAGGCGTGGCAGGCCAGGGTTGGCGCCCTCGTTTGCACCCTCGATGTGGCGGATCAGGTGCGCGTATTGGCGCTGCCGCCCGGCGACCTCGGTAAGCCAGATTGCGGTCTCGACGGCCTCGACCTGACAGAAGAACGGCCGAGGCCCATGCCAGTCGTGGTCGCGGCGCCAATGCTGGAGCAGCCGCTGTGTCGCGGGCGTGACGCCCCAGTCCGCGGGATTGGACAGCGCGCGCCAGGAAGCGACGTGCGCGCGGATCTCGTTGATGATCGGCGTCGGGTTGTAGGCCTGCTCTGCGGATGACAGACCGGCGCCGTCGCCGAGCCCCAGATCCGCCTGCTTGCCTTTGCCGCGCTGCTTCTTCGCCTTCGGCACGGGCGTGATGAGCGCTGAGCGCCGACGGCCTTGGACCGGCTGCTGTTCGAGGGGCTGGCCGTCGGCATCCAGCGCGTGATGTTGGGTGGGAACCTCGTAGGGCGAGTTGAGGATCGGCTGCTCGAAGAACGGCTTCGCCACGCTGTCTCCCCCGAGGACGGTTCTGTTCGTCTTCCCGCTGGTTAGATAACGAGGATAATGAGCCGCTGCGAGCAGCCTTAGCACCAAGCGGTCGGGAAGTTGCACACTGTGCCCTGCACGCAACTTCAAGCTGGCTCAGGCTTCAACCAGCCAGGCGCTATGGCCTGTCTCCGGAAATTTAGCTCGCGATCCGTTTCTGATCTTCCTTGTCGGCCCGGACCGAGCCCCAGCGGTGGCTGCAAGCACTCGATATGATCTGGCGTCGTCCAGAGATGGTGATCACGGCCATCCGGACATTTTGTCCGAAATTTTCCTTCAATCAGATTTTTATTGGCGGGTGAGTCAGCTTCCAGCGCTTGAGATATGCGGTGTACCGGGGGCCTACACCTGAGGCCGGGTCTGCAGTGACGGTGCTTGTTACAGCGAAGCTCGATGGAACCGTAGGGGATGAGGTGCAAGGCCTGCTCACCCTGGCTGGCGCCGCGGCGCACTAGCTCGCCGAATACCTCGATCTGACCCTTGTGGTCATCAAGCCCGCCAACTTCAGGATGATGCAATAACCTGCGCCTGAACGGTGTTGATCGCGAAGCGAGGTCGTATCATTGTGAGCAACGAGCGATGCAAACAGTGATACGGCGCTTCGATGGCCAACGGACGGTTCATCTCCTATCTGCGCGTGAGCACGGATCGGCAGGGTAGGTCCGGTCTCGGCCTGGAGGCGCAGCGTTCAGCCGTCACGGACTATCTGAACGGCGGCGCCTGGACTTTGGTCGCCGAGGTGGTCGAAGTCGAGAGCGGCGCGAACAGCGAGCGTCCGGAACTGGCCGGCGCACTAGCTCTGTGCCGCGCACACCGCGCTACGCTCGTGGTCGCCAAGCTCGATCGGCTGGCCCGTGACGCTCACTTCCTCCTGGGCCTCAGCAAGGCGGGCGTGGACTTCGTCGCCTGTGACATGCCCTCGGCGAACCGGATGACCGTCGGCATCATGGCGGTGGTCGCCGAGGAAGAGCGTCGGATGATCTCGGCCCGAACGAAGGCGGCGCTGGCCGCCGCGAAGGCACGGGGGCAGGTGCTGGGGGGCTTCCGTGGCCGGACCGGCACCGCGGAGGATGCGGCCAAGGCGCGGGCCGCCCGCGGGCGAAACGCCGACGCACAGGCTGAAGCGCTGGCGCCCATCCTCGCGCGCATCGATCCGAACGGCACTGCGTCGCTGCGCACCGTGGCGGCGGCGCTGGCCGCCGAGAACGTCCCGACGCCGAGCGGACGCGGCACCTGGACACCGACCGCCGTGGCGCGCCTGCGGGCGCGTCTCGCGCCCACCTCCTGACCGGGGCGCCCACATCCCGCCTGCAATCATCGCGCAGAGGATGAGCGTGAATGCGTTTTTCGGGCCGTGACGAGGCGAGGGGCCTTTGCGCGGAGATATCGAGCGGCTGATGGTGCAGCAGGCCCCACGCCCTTTCTGGTGCAGCCCGCCCTTTCATCTGCGAGCCACCCGACGATCAATCGAAGAAGCCGCCCGTCGTAATCGGCTCCGGGGCGTCGAGGGCGAGCAGTTCTTCCGAGACATCGATCGCTTCCGTCTCGATCGTCGGCGCGTCTAGCTCGGCGAGATAGGCGACGGCCCGCGCACGGGCTTCGGCAAGCTCGGCACGCGTCATCTCGGAAAGCGGCTTGTCGAGCCCGATGGCGTCAACGCCGCCGAGGTGCGTCATCTCCGCGAGCGTGCGCGCGGCTGCGACCCGGGCGTTCTTGGGCGCGGTGCGGTCACCGGAAATCTCGATCAGGGTACGGGCTGCAACCTCTGCGCCTTCGGTGCGCACCCGGTGTATCGCGGCGGCGCGCATCGCGCGGGCCTTCTCAGCGTCATCCATCGTCTCGTCCTCCTAGTCGAAGAAGCCGCCGGCCGGCGGCTCACCGTCCGCGCTCGCCGCGATCTCCGCGTCGAGGTGTGCGAGATGAGCGACGGCCCTCGCGCGCAGCGCCGCCAGTTCGACCTGGTCCGGCGTCGGCGCCGGGCCGGGCTCATGCAGGATCTCTTCAAGCCAGCGGCGCGCATCGAGATTGCGGCGCCTGCGTGCCCGTTCGGTCGCGCTGCCCGGCTTGATCGCCTGCCGCCGCTCCTCAAGCTGCGCGTGCTCCTCCGGAAGCATCGCCGCGATCTCTGCGCGGCGCTTCCTCCGCGCCCAGGCTTTGAGGGCGTCGCTGCGCGGCTTGCCGGTCGGGAGGCCATTCGGAAAGCCGGGCGTGTGCCATCCGGCCGGCCCATCGCCCCTTGGGGTTGCGCCCCCATGGAACCGACATCTTGTCCGGCCTTTGGCGGGCGTCTGCCGACACGGCTCTCCAGTCGATTTGGCGTGCGCGCCACAGCTCGGATGAAGGTGGCGCTCGGCGTGGAAGCGCTGGAGGGCCTTGGCGCCGATGGCTGGGAAGTCCGGAGCGTAGTGGCCGCCTCCTCGGCGGCTTCCTACCCGCGGAGGTCGGGCTGAGCGCCTGGGCATCACGGCGTTCCTCCTAGAGGTAGCGCGCCGAAGCTTCCACATCCCCCTCTTTCTGCCCTGCAACGAGGCGCCGACAATGCCGCTCGCGTACGCGCGTAGTGATTTTGACCCATCGAGAAAAAAGAGACTGGGGAGTGTGGTAGGTAAGGAGAGCCAAGAAGAATTCTGCATCTCACGCACGCGAGCGGCATTGTCGGCGCTCTTCGGGGTTCATGCATCGCGCAGACCCCTCTTTGCCGACAATGCCGCTGCGAGCCGCTGCTGTGCCTGCGCACGCTGCACCTTTTCGCGCGCAGCATGTGCCGCGAACCGTTCGTGTATGTGCGGGTTGACCGTCCAACGCGACGGGCCTTCCGCTCCTCGATCAGCGACCGAAACCCATCCGGCGTTCTCCAGGGCTCCCATCGCCGCCAGGGTGCGGCGGCGCTCGCCTTGCAATGCCCGGCGGCCCTTCTCAATGTCGCGTGGCGTCACGGACAACTTGTCCGGATGCGTCAGAAGAAACCCAGCGATCTCGCGCGCCTCGACGGTGTGCTCGGCCGGTTCGTAGAACTCGCCGTAGAACCGGAGTGCGTGCCGCACGAGGAACTGAGCGAACCGGGACGCTCGACGCGCGGTCTCAGCCGTCACCGGCACGCCCGGCCCAGCCGGCACCGTTTCGAGGATCGCCCACGTATCGAGCGCGTGAAACGTGAGGGCGATCCGATACAAGAAGCCTTCCCACTTCGATACGTGGCCTTCCCACGCGGCCGACGCCCCCGGGATGGCGCTCAAGGCACGGATCCGGCGCCAAGTCGCCGTGAGGATCGCGCGGGCCTCGGGCGACAGGTAAACCGTTCCACCGCCCGTGTTCCGGATGTCGTACATGCCGCGCACGGCGCGCTCGTACTGGGCCACCGCGTCCGGGTCGGCCGGCACGTCGAGCGGTTCGCGCTCGGCGCCGTCATCCATGATCGGAATGAGCCGTTGAAGGAAGCCGTCGCTGCCGAGATCGCGCGTCAGCGTGCGTATCTTCTCCGGCTGCGTCGAGGCGATCAGGCCCATCAGGGCGCTTTCCGCCCGGACCGTCCCGCCGACCCGCTCAAAGCTCACGGGGCCGCCGTCGAGCATCGTGAGGATCGTGCCTCGATCGCCTTCGCTACCTCGCTTGTAGGCACCCATGCTGCCGAGGAAGGCGGACAGTTCGTCCGGATGCCGGATGATGCCGGTCGGGTTGTCGGCGTGGATGCGGACCTGTTTCTCCACCGTCGCATTGTCGACGCCTATCTGGTGCTCGGGCGGCTGCGGCGGTGCGCCGGCTTTGGGAGTGCCCTTCGGCGTACAGTGCAGCGCCCGCCACGCCGCCCGCTGCGCGCCCGACGCTTGGTGCAGTTCACTGTCCAGAGTTCGGATGGGTGCGAGGGCCGCGGCGATGGTCGGCGACTTCTTCCTGCCCGGCCGGGCGACGATGACGATTGCGAGCGATGCCGGCGGCTGAAATCCCGCGCTGTGTTCCCTCACCCGCAGGGTGAGCGCGTTGCCGATCGTGCCGGCAAGGGCAGCTATCGCTGCCACAGCGGCAAAGCTCTCGGGCACGCCCATCTGTACGGCTACCGTGCGCGCGAATGGGGCGACCACATCCGGCAGGCTCCCCTCAGGAGGTGTGGAGAGATCGGATGGATCGTCGTCGCCGAATATGTCGAGCGGATCGCCGTCGCGGAACGTCTCGCCTGTCGTAGCAGGCGCTTCGCCGCCGCCGCACGTCTCAGCTGTATTAGCAAGCGCTTCGTCGGCTGCGCCGGCAACCGGCGTGAACATCGCTGCGGGCCCTGCCTTGGCGACCTTGGCGAAAGCCTTCTCGACAGTCCCGGCGAGATAGGCCTCCGCCCGGCCGGAACCGCGGCGCTCGTCCTCGTCCTCGAACTTGTCGGGCGAGTATGCGGCCACGATCGCAGCGACTTCCGCCCGGTCCGACATGCCTCCCTCGACACTGGCGCACGCGATAGCGAAGTCGCGGTCCGATCGTCCGCCTTGCTCGGCGCGCTCGGCGTTCAGCAGCTTGTCGAGCACGGGGTGCGCTGCGCGGGCGGCTGTAAGGCGCACCACCAGATCGGCCGGCAGTTCGCCAGGCTCACCGCAGGCCTCCCATGCAAGGGACATGTCGAACGCGGGCGCTGAGACCGGGTAGGCCTGCTCAGGCTCATCCGGTGGCGCCAGGGCCACGAGACTGTCGAGGGTGTGGAAGCGCCAGGGCTTGAACACCGTCCCGACCGCAGCGGCCGGTTTGCGCCCGCGCTTCTGCTTCCTCGCGTTCGGCAGGTTCACCGTCCCAGGCAGCCGGAACAGATGCGCGGCGTCGTTCGTGGCATCGCCGCCATACAGGCGTGCGAGCGCACGGGACTGCGCCTCGACCGCCGCGATGTTTTCGGCCGTCGCCGGCAACGGCTTTGGGAAGAGGAACACGACCTGCAAGCCCGCGCCACTATCGATGATGGCACTCGGACCGTGTGGATCCTCGATCATGCCTTTGGCCACACCCCTCAGACGTTCGCGCTCGCGCGCGAGACCGCCGGGTTGGGCCTCGATCTCCGGTCGCGGATCGATGTCGACGATCACACCCCGCAATGCGGACAAATCCTCGCGCCGGACCCGTCCCACCTTCCCTTGCTGCAGATTCTGCGGGACCGGCTCGTTCAGGGCGAAGTGCAGGTTGTGGGTGCCCTGTCGCTCCTCAATCCAAGCGGACATGACATCCAACTCGGCCGGTAACGTGAAGGTCCGCCCGTGACAGGCTCCTGTTGCGGGATGGATCGCCGCGAGGGGAATGCGGCCGGAGTTGATCAGATCAATGACGAAGGTAGTGAAATTCTTGGTATCCCAATGCGGCAACGCGATTGATGCCAGCGCAGCCACGTTGCCTTCGCTGATTGGTTGCGGTTCGGGCTGGCCGGGACCATAATTGCTTGCGTCCATGATGCTTTTCCGGCGAGGGCAGTGCTTGTTGGCGCTCGCGTGCTGGAATGTGAGACGAGGCGGCGGCTACCCGGTGGTGCGGGGGCCGCCGTTTCACGTTCAGCGAGCTATTGCGTCCGCGCCGCGCCAAACCGTGCGAGAGACGATAGGCGCGAGGAAGCTCAAGGCTGACGCACCAAGTTTTGTCTCGACATATTGGACTGCACGAATAACGCCCAGAAGGTCATTCGTTCGAAACGACGGCGGGACGCACACATAGTAGGCGCAATACCAACCTTCGATGTCGTTCCGGACCCAGAGTATGGTGTCGGCACCGTGTCCAACTCCGCGAACATCGACATCGCTGCTTAGCAATGGTCGAAGCTGTATGGCTCGCGGATTGTCAGGGTCGAAGAATTCGGCGTTTCCAGCCGCAAAATTTGTCGCTGCGTACTGGTGCACTGCCGTTTGCCCGTCCGGCAGCAGACCGATCGAATGCACGAGAAACTCGGGACGATGGCTCATCACGCTGCCCCCACACGGGCGGCGAGGAAGGCGTCGGCATCGATACGGCGGACGACTGTGCGACTGCCGATCTTGAGGGGCTTCAGATCGCCCCGCGTGAACAGGCGGTAGACGCCCGTGCGCGAGATGCGGAAGTAGTCGGCAAGCTCCTCGACGGAGAGCGTTGCGGCAGAGGGGACAGGTTGGCTTCTGTGGGACATCGGCGGTCTCAGCGGTATGTGATGCGCTGAGACGGTACGTGCTGGCACCCCGGATTAAACGGCTCGAATGTAGGCGTCTTTATCCGGCACTCGGATCCCGACCGTCAGCCTCGATCGCGTCGGGTCGGCCGTCCGCCTCCACACCTTCCTCATCGGCGATCTCGTCGAAGAAGAGGTGCGGCCACTTCGATTGAAAGTCGCGGTATGCGTCGGCGACGGCACCGGGCGTCATGTCCGGCCTGCTTCCGCCTTTCCCGTGCGCCGTCCCCTGCAGAGCGGCCCCGACATCATGCTTCTTCCGCAGTTGAGGATCGGCGAGATACGGAGGTGCCTCCTTGAAGGCCTGCGCTTCCGTTCGTCCCGCCTCCATCAGATCTCGGACGACCGCGTTGATGAGGAGCAGCCGCGGAGTGTCCTTCGGGCGACCGGGACCGAATAGCGCCTCGTGAGTGAGCCCCATCTTAGCCAGAAGCACTCGAGCCGCAGGAGTGTTCTGCGCCAGGGCGTGTCGCAGTCCCACGAACGTTTCGCCGTGGCGTTCGGCCTCAGCGGCGAGAAAGTTGAGCGCATCCCTACCTGCCTCGACCTTTCGGCCGGAGGGCCAACGAGCGGTAAGCTCAGGCTTTCGACGGCTCATCGCGCCGATCTGCAAGCAACGATTTCGACAACGAAACGCGCCCGGACCGTACTCATCGCAGCTAAGTGCTTGAAAACCCTGGCGCGCCCTACGGGAATCGAACCCGTGTTTTCGCCGTGAAAGGGCGACGTCCTGGACCGCTAGACGAAGGGCGCTCTGGCTGGGCCGGGGTTCTATAGTCGGACCGGAGACGCCCGGCAACCGTCCAGGCGCGGCACAGGTGCCACAGGCCCCGAGTTCGCAGGCCCGAGTTCGCAGGCCCGAGTTCGCAGGCCCTGTGTTTGACCGCGCGCCGGGTTGGGGCGATGGAGAGCCATGCCCCAGCCCACCCCTCGCATGACCCTCGTCCTCGGCGGGGCGCGGTCCGGCAAGAGCGCCTACGCGGAGGGGCTGATCGAAGCCTGCCCCGGCCCGTGGCTCTATCTCGCCACCGCCCAGGCCTTCGACGACGAGATGGTCGACCGCATCGCCCAGCACCGCGCGCGGCGCGGCGGCGCTTGGCGCACCCGCGACGTGCCGCTCGCCCTGCCGGAGGCGGTCGCCGAGGCCGAGGGACCGGTCCTGGTCGACTGCCTCACGCTCTGGCTCACCAACCTGATCCTGGCGGAGGCCGACGTGGCGCAGGCCGCGGCGCGGCTCCTCGCCGCCTGCGCCGACGTCCCGGGCCCGCTCGTGCTGGTCGGCAACGAGGTCGGGCTCGGGATCGTCCCCGACAACGCCCTCGCCCGGCGCTTCCGCGACGCCGCCGGCCGCCTCCACCAGCAACTCGCCGCGCGGGCCGACCGGGTCGTGCTCACCGTGGCCGGCCTGCCGCTGCTCGTGAAGCCGCAGGCCCTTCAGACACCAGTCCACCCGACAGGAGCCTCCGCATGAGCGACGACGCCGCGCGCCACCGGGAGAAGATGGAGAAGCGCAAGGCCGTCCAGGACGCCGAGGTGGCCGCCAAGACCCTCGAGAAGGGCCTCCTCCTCGTCCATACCGGCCCCGGCAAGGGCAAGAGCACGGCGGCCCTGGGGCTGATGCTCCGGGCGCTCGGCCGCGGCTGGCGGGTCGGCATGGTGCAGTTCATCAAGGGCGGCTGGGACACGGGCGAGCGCCACGCCGTGGCGGCCTTCGGCGACCGGGTCGTGTGGCACACCCTCGGGGAGGGGTTCACCTGGGAGACCCAGGACAAGGCGCGGGACATCGCCGCCTGCCGCCACGCCTGGGAGGTCGCCGCGGGGCTGATAGCCGATCCCACGATCCGCCTGCTCGTCCTCGACGAGCTCAACATCGCGCTGCGCTACGACTATCTCGACCTCGACGCGGTGCTAGCCGCCCTGCGCGCGCGCCGGCCGGACCTGCACGTCGTGGTCACCGGCCGCAACGCCAAGCCGGCCCTGATCGAGGCCGCCGACCTCGTCACCGAGATGGGCAGCGTCAAGCACCACTTCGCCGCCGGCGTGAAGGCGCAGGAAGGGATCGAGTTCTGAGCCCGCCGCGGACCAAGGCCCTGATGATCCAGGGCACCGGCTCCGACGTCGGCAAGTCCCTGATCGTGGCGGGGCTGGCGCGCGCCTTCACCGAGCGGGGCTTGGCGGTGCGGCCGTTCAAGCCGCAGAACATGTCGAACAACGCCGCCGTCACCGCCGACGGCGGCGAGATCGGCCGGGCGCAGGCGCTCCAGGCCCGGGCCGCCCGGGTGGCGCCCTCCGTGCACATGAACCCGGTCCTGCTGAAGCCGCAGAGCGAGGTCGGCTCCCAGGTGGTGGTTCAGGGCCGGATGGTCGCCACCGTGAAGGCGCGCGACTACCAGGCCTGGAAGCCCCGGCTGATGGCCGCCGTCCTCGACAGCTTTTCCCACCTCGCGGAAGAGGCCGACTTGGTTCTGGTCGAAGGCGCGGGCTCGGCGTCGGAAATAAACCTGCGCGTGGGCGACATCGCCAATATGGGCTTCGCCCGGGCCACCGACACGCCGGTGGTGCTGGTCGGCGACATCGACCGGGGCGGGGTGATCGCGAGCCTCGTCGGCACGAAGGCGGTGATCGACCCGGACGACGCCGCGATGGTCGCCGGCTTCCTCGTCAACCGGTTCCGCGGGGACCCGAGCCTGTTCGCCGACGGGATGCGGCTGATCGCCGAGCGCACCGGCTGGGCGGCGCTCGGCCTCGTGCCGCACTTCCCCGACGCCGCGCGCCTGCCGGCCGAGGACGCGCTGGGCCTCGCCGGCTCGGACTCGCGCAAGCCCGGCTCCGTCACGGTGGCGGTGCCGGTGCTGCCGCGCATCGCCAATTTCGACGATCTCGACCCGCTGCGAGCGGAGCCGAACGTGTCGGTGGTGCTGGTCCGGCCCGGAACGCCGATCCCCGCCGAGGCCGCCCTCGTGCTGCTGCCGGGCTCGAAGACCACGATCGACGACCTGGAGGCTTTCCGCCGGGAGGGCTGGGACGTCGACCTGCGCGCCCATGTCCGCCGGGGCGGCCGGGTGCTCGGCCTGTGCGGCGGCTACCAGATGCTGGGCAACAGCCTCGCCGACCCGCACGGGATCGAGGGGGCGCCCCGGACGGTGCCGGGCCTCGGGCTCCTCGCCGTCGACACCGTGATGACGCCGGAGAAGCGCCTCGCCGCCGTCACCGGCACGAGCCTGCCCGACGGCGTGCCGTTCGCCGGTTACGAGATGCATATCGGCGCGACGGAGGGCCCCGACGCGGACCGGCCGCTGCTGCGCCTCGCCGACGGGCGCCCGGACGGGGCGGTCTCGGCGGACGGTCGGGTGGCCGGGACCTACGTGCACGGCCTGTTCGCCGACGACGCCCAGCGGGCGGCGTGGCTCGCGCGCCTGGGCACCGCCTCGGCGGGCGCCGGCTACGAGGCCGGGGTCGAGGCGGCGCTGGACGGCCTCGCGCGACACATCGCGGCCCATGTCGACTGCGACCGCCTCCTGGCGCTTGCCCGGTAGGCGGGGCGCGGGCCAGGGAATACTCTGTGTTATGCCGGCCCCGCCACGAAGGGCCGCACGCCCCCGGAGGAACGCCCCATGCCGCCCACGCCGTCCCCCGCCGGGGAGGATCTCGCCGCGAGCACCGTCCGGACCGTGACCCTGCGGCTGATGCCGCTCCTCGGCCTGCTCTACCTGATCGCCTATATCGACCGGCAGAACGTCTCCTACGCCAAGCTGGAGATGGTCGGCAGCCTCGGCCTCTCCGAGACCGCCTACGGGCTCGGTGCCTCGCTGTTCTTCCTCGGCTACTTCCTGTTCGAGGTGCCGGCCAACGTCTTCTTGGAGCGGGTCGGCGCGCGGATCTGGTTCGCCCGGATCATGATCACCTGGGGGATCGTCACCGTCCTGCTGGGCTTCACCCAGGGCACGGCGATGTTCTACGTGCTGCGCTTCCTGCTCGGCGCCGCGGAGGCCGGCTTCTTCCCCGGCGTACTGTTCGCCCTGACCCTGTGGTTCCCGCAAGCGCACCGGGCGCGGATGATCGGCTGGTTCATGATCGCCAGCGCCATCGCCAACGCGGTCGGCGCAGCGATCGGCGGCGCGCTGCTGGGCCTCGACGGGCTCCTCGGCCTCCAGGGCTGGCAGTGGGTGTTCCTGGCCACCGGCGCGCCGGCGATCCTCATGGCCGCGGTGGTGCTGTTCGTCCTGCCGGACGGCCCCGAGACCGCGCCCTGGCTGTCGCAGGCCCAGCGCGACTGGCTCGCCCGCACGCTCCGGGCCGAGCGCGAGGACGGCGGCCACGTCGACCACGGCAACCCGTTCGCGGCGCTCCTCGACCGGCGGGTGCTGATGCTCGCCGGGGTCTACGTCTCCCTGCCGCTCGCCGCCTACGGCCTGGGCTACTGGCTCCCGACCGTGGTCAAGGGCTTCGGCGTCTCGAACCTGACCAACGGCTTCCTCAACATCATCCCGTGGCTGGTCACGGCCTTCGCCCTGTGGTGGGTGCCGCGCCACGCCGCCCGCACGGGCGCGCAGGGCAACGCCCTGACCTGGCACGTGGTCGGGCCGGCGCTGGTCGGGGCGGCGGGCCTCGCGCTCTCCGTCGTCCTGCCGGGCAACGCCGTGAAGTTCGCCTGCCTGTGCGTGGCCGCGGCCGGGACCTTCGCGGCCCAGCCGGTCTTCTGGTCGATGCCCGGGACGTTCCTGCGCGGCGCCTCGGCGGCCGCCGGGATCGCGGCGATCAACTCGGTGGGCAATCTCGGCGGCTTCGTCGCCCAGAACGCCGTGCCGTTCATCCGCGACCAGACCCAGAGCGACCTCGTGCCGATGCTGTTCCTGGCCGCCTGCCTCGCCGTGGGGGCCGGCCTCATGTTCGTGGTGCTCTCCGCCCTGCGCCGCGACGCGGCGCGGCGGGCGGTGCCGACGGCCGCGAGACCGGCCTGAACACGGTCCGGATTCGTGCGTTATCCTTCCTCAGGCCGGCGCGACCGGCAGGATGATGCAGACCCGCAAGCCCGCGGGCCATCGTCGAGGAGGGCACCGCGATGAGTCAGGGATTTCCGCTCATGATCCTCGCCTTCGGGACGCTCGGCGGCATCTGGTTCCTGGCCGCCGCGGCCCGGAAGCAGGTCGCCGACGCCAAGGGCAGCCCCGAGCGTTCCAGCGTGATTCACAACCACGGCGGCGAGCCGCGCCCGAACATGCAGGGCACCGAGCACTAGGGTAGCCGAGCACCGGGGCGGCCGCTCCCGCCGCGCGTCCGTCAGCCGGCGGCGATCCGGCGGCAATGCGCGAGGGCGGCGCCGATCAGGTTGTCGCTGGCCTCGGGCGTGCGGAACGCCGAGTGCGCCGACAGGGTGACGCTGGGCAGCCGCGCCAGCGGGTGATCCGCCGGCAGCGGCTCGACCGCGAACACGTCGAGCCCGGCCCGCGCCACGTGGCCGGTGCGCAGGGCCGCGACCAGGGCGGCTTCGTCGAGCACCGCCCCGCGGGCGGTGTTGATCAGCATCGCGCCGGGCTTCATCGCGGCGATCCGCGCGGCCGACAGGAAGCCGCGCGTCGCGTCGGTCAGGAGCAGGTGGAGCGAGACCACGTCGCTCTCGGCGAGCAGGCGGTCGAGCGGGACGAAGTCGACGCCGGGATGGGTCTTCGGGGTCCGGTTCCAGGCGAGCACCCGCATGCCCACGCCCCGGCAGAGGCGCGCCATCTCGGCCGCGATCCCGCCGAACCCGACGAGGCCGACGGTCTTGCCGGTGAGCTGGATCCCCTCGGTGCGCAGCCAGGATCCGGCGCGCATCGCCCGGTCCATCTCGGGCAGGCCGCGGGCGGCGGCCCACATCAGCGCGAAGGCGCACTCGGCGACCGCCGTGTCGCCGTAGCCCTTGATGGTGTGGACGGTGACGCCGAGCGCGTCCTGGAGCGCCTCGGGGTCCATGTAGCTGCGGGCGCCGGTGCCGAGGAACACGACGTGCTTCAGGCCCGCGCAGGCCCGGGCCACGTCGAGGGGGAGGGCGGTGTGGTCGATCACCGCGATCTCCGCCCCGGCCAGGATCGCGGGCAGATCCTGCGGCGCGATGCCGGGATCGGCGTGGATCGCGAAGGGCGGGTCGTCCGGCCGCAGCAGCCGCCGGGCCACCGCCGCCAGGGTCTCGCTGGCATCCACGAACACAGCGCGCATCGGCGTCTCCCTCATCCGGCCCCGTCCGGCCACGATGCGTCCGGTGCGCGGGCCGTGCCAAGGCCCGATCGGGAATGGCCGCCGTCTTTGCGAGCGGAGCGAAGCAATCCAGTCGGCGCCACGATCTCAGAGGTCGCGCGGCCCTGGCGCGCTTCGCTCCGCTCGCGAAGACCGGTCAGCCCGCCAGGGTCAGGCAGAGCGCGAGGAGCGCCAGCACGAGCCCGCCCTGGAGCCAGCAGGCCGTCCGGTAGAGGGTGAGGGCCCGGGCGATGTCGTCGGCCGCGGCCGCGTCCCGCCCGTCGCCCATATGGGCGTCCGGGACGAGGGTGCCGTCGTAGACCCGCGGCCCCGCGAGCCGCAGGCCCAGCGCCCCCGCCATGGCGGATTCGGGCCAGCCGGCATTGGGCGAGCGGTGATGGCGCGCATCGCGCATCATCGCCCGGAACGCCCCCCGGGCGTCGGCGCCGCGCAGGGCCGCCGCCCCGGCGATCAGCAGGCCCGCGAGCCGGGAGGCCGGCAGGTTGACGCCGTCGTCGAGCCGGGCCGCCGCCCAGCCGAAGGCCTCGTAGCGCGGGCTGCGGTGGCCGATCATGCTGTCGGCGGTGTTGATCGCCTTGTAGAGGGCGCCGCCCGGCAGGCCGAGGCAGCCGATCCAGAAGGCCGGCGCCACGATCCCGTCGGAGAAATTCTCCGCCAGGCTCTCGATCGCGGCCCGGCAGACCGCCGCCTCGTCGAGGCGCTCGGGGTCGCGCCCGACGATCATCGCCACGGCCCGGCGCCCGGACTCGAGGCCGCCCGCGCGCAGGGCCGTCTCCACGGCGGCGACGTGCTGGTGCAGGCTGCGCTGCGCCGGCAGGCTCGCGCTGAGCAGGCCGAGGAGGAGCAGAGCGGGGAGGGGGCCCGCGAGCCCCGCCAGCGCCGCGACGGCGAGGGCCGGCAGGCCCACCGCGGCGAGCAGCAGCGCCAGCGCGAGGCAGCCGGCGCCCCGCCGCCGGCGCGCCGAGCCGCGGTTGAGGCCGCGCTCCAGGGCGGCGATCAGCCGGCCGATCCAGGTGACAGGGTGACCGGCCGCCCTGTAGAGCCCGTCGGGATAGCCGACCGCCGCCTCGATCCCGAGGGCGACGGCGAGGACGGCGAGCGTGTCGGCGAACGTACCGGGCAGATGGACCATTCGGTGTGGAGCGTTCCCGCGCGTGAGGCCGCCCCGATCGCGCATGGCGGCGATCTCGGCGGACTCCGACAAGCCTTTCCCGACGCGCCGGAGCCCTGGCTCGACCTCTCGACGGGGATCAACCCGGTCCCCTATCGCGTGCCCGCCCTGGAGGCCAGCGCCTGGGCGCGCCTGCCCGAGGCCGCCGAGGTCCGCGCGCTCCGGGAGGCGGCCGCCGCGGCCTACGGCGCGCCGGACGCCGACCACGTCGTGCCCGCGCCCGGCACCCAGATCCTGATCGAGACCCTGCCCCGGCTCCTGGCCCCGACCCGGGTCGCCGTGGTCGGGCCGACCTACGCCGAGCACGCCGCCGCCTGGGCGCGGGCCGGGCACGCGGTGGCGGAGGCTGCGAGCGTCGACGACCTCGGCGCGGCCCGGGTGGCGGTGATCGTCGATCCCAACAACCCGGACGGGCGCACCCATCCCCTGGCCGAGCGCCGGGCGCTCGCCGCGGCGCTCGGGCGGCGCGGCGGCCTGCTCGTCGCCGACGAGGCCTTCGCCGACCTCGAGCCGGTGGAGAGCCTGTGCCCGCACGTCTCCGCACCGGGCTCGGCGCCGGGCCCCGTGGTGCTGCGCTCCTTCGGCAAGACCTACGGTCTCGCCGGCCTGCGCCTCGGCTTCGCGATCGCCGATCCCGGCACGGCGGCCCGGATCGCCGCGGCGCTGGGACCCTGGGCGGTGTCGGGCCCGGCCCTGGCGATCGGGCGCGCGGCCCTGTCGGACGCGGGCTGGCGCGCGCAGGCCGCCCGGGACCGCGCGGCGGACGCGGCCCGCCTCGACCGGATGATCGCCCGCGGCGGCGGCCGGATCGTCGGCGGCACGTGCCTGTTCCGGACCGCCGACTTCCCCGACGGGCCGGACCTCTACCGGCGGCTGGCGGCGTCCGGGATCGCGGTGCGGCGCTTCGCCGGGCGTCCGGAGCGCCTGCGCTTCGGGCTGCCACCCGACAAGGCGGGCTGGTGCCGGCTGTCGCGGGTGCTCAGGTAGAGCGCCCGCCGAGCGGGTGCGGGTGCGGGTGCGGGTCGCGGGCCGCCACGATCACGGCCAGCGCCGAGAAGGCGAGGCCGACCGCGCAGACGCCCGGCCAGCCCACGAGCAGGAAGGCCTGCGAGCCGGCGTAGGCGCCGAGCGCCCCGAACACGAACAGGGTCGTGAACAGCACGGTGTTGATGCGGCCCCGCGCCCCCGGGACCAGGGCGTAGGCGCGGGTCTGGTTGGCGATGAGCGCGCCGTTCATGCCGATGTCGATGAGCAGCACGCCGAGCGCCACCGCGACCAGCGACCACGTGCCCCCGCCCCACAGGACCACGAACGACAGCGCGACCAGCAGGCTGCCGCCGAGGACGACGGGCTTCGCCCCCCGCCGGTCGGTGAAGCGGCCCGAGATCGGCGCCACGAAGGCCCCGCAGACGCCGATCACGCCGAACAGACCGGCCCCGGCGGCGGTGAGGCCGAAGGGCGGCCCCTCGACCAGCAGGGCCAGGGTCGCCCAGAAGGCGTTGAAGCCCGCGAACAGCAGCGCCTGCGACAGGCTCGCCGTGCGCAGGACCGGCTGGGTGCGGGCGAGGTGGAGGATCGACAGCATCAGGGCGCGGTAGCGCAGCGGGTGCGTCTGCGCCGTGTGGGGCAGGGTGGCCCGCGCGATGCCCGCCATGGCCAGCGCCACCACGGACGCGACCAGGAAGACCGGCCGCCAGCCGAGATGCGCCCCCAGGAAGCCGCTCGCCGTGCGGGCGAGCAGGATGCCGGTGAGGAGCCCGGTCATGACCTGGCCGACGATCCGCCCGCGGCTCGCGTCCGGGGCGAGTTCGGCCGCGAACGGGACCGCCTGCTGGGCCGCGCAGGACAGCACGCCGACCACCAGATGGGCCAGCGCGAGGCAGGCGAGGTTCGGGGCGAGGCCCACGGCGAGCAGCGCCACGGCGAGGCCGAGGCACTGCCCCACGATCAGGGCGCGGCGCGGCAGCGCGTCGCCGAGCGGCACGAGCCCGACGATGCCGAGCCCGTAGCCGACCAGGGCCGTGGTCGGCACCCACAGGGCGGCGCGGTCGCCGAACTCGGCCACGATCAGGCCGAGCAGCGGCTGGTTGTAGTAGATGTTGGCCACGGCCCCGCCGGCGATCAGCGTCAGGCCGAGCCGGGCCTTCGCGTCGAGGGGTGCGGTCACGGCAGGGTGGGGGGCAGGCAGGCGCGCCGCCGCGGAAGGGCCATGGTCGGGTCCGTGTGGGGGAGGAGATCGGAGCCGCGAGCGATACGGGCGGAGCGCGCCGCCGGGCAAGCTGCGGCGATGCATCCCTGCCGGCACACCCCGGGGCCCTTCACCGGAGCCGGCGGCGCACCATATGCGAGGGATGGCGCCGGCGCCGTCCGCACGCGAGCGGGCACCGCAGGTCCATGTCCCGGGCGTCGAGCCGTTCTCAGGTTCCGGACCGGACTACGAGCGAGAGGGCGGTTTCGTTCCGTACGAACGGCGCCGGGGCCGCCGCAGCAGGGAGTACGGGATGCCGAACTACCGCGTCGACTTCGCCAAGGAGATCCTCGGGGTGCCGTTCACGATCGGCTCTGTCGCGATCGCGCGGGCCCGCGATCCCGAGCGCGCGCGCCGCGCCGCGGAGCTGCGCTTCGCCCGCCAGCACGGCGTCGGCGACTGGCGCGAGCGGGCGGACCTCGCCACCGTGGCCGAGCGGCTCTGACGACCGCCCGCCCGGCGTCGTCGCCCGACCCCACCCGTCACACGATGTTCGTGCCGCTCCCGCACTCTGGGAGCCCCGTGTCCGCGACCGGTCAAGCTCTGGTCGCGGCGGCCGCGGCGCCGTAGAGTGGCGGGCGGATCGGGACGCCCGGCGGCGTCCGGATCCGGTTCCGCCCGCGCCCGACCGACGAGCCGGCGTCGCGGGGCCGGACACGTCTCGAATCCGGGTCGACGGGGGTCAGTGCGAAGGTCATGGCGGCGATCTCCTTCTTCGGCGACCTGCTTCAGACCATCAGCGAGCGCGGCCGCGACCTGATCGGGATCGGCCGCGGCGACCTGGGGTCCCGGGCGAGCGCCGGCGACCTCGTCAAGCTGTGCGAGGACCTGATCTCCCGGCGCGGCGAGGCCTCCGGGGTGGCGCTGGCCCGCCTGATCCTCGACCGCTACGCGAGCTTCGGCCAGGCGGAGCGCCACGCCTTCCTGCGCGCCATCGCGCTCGACTTCGACGCGGACCACGCCGCCGTCGACGAGGCGATCGCCGCCTACCGCGCCGCCCCCTCCCGCGCCCGCCTCGGCAGCCTGCACGAGGCCGCCGAGCC
The DNA here is from genome assembly GCF_028583545.1 of Methylobacterium sp. NMS14P. Classification (NCBI taxonomy): domain Bacteria; kingdom Pseudomonadati; phylum Pseudomonadota; class Alphaproteobacteria; order Hyphomicrobiales; family Methylobacteriaceae; genus Methylobacterium; species Methylobacterium sp. NMS14P. Next base: position 1,694,154 of record NZ_CP087106.1, read on the forward strand.
GCGCAGCCAGGAGCTGATCCGCCGCCTCAACCTGGCCCGCGGCGGCACGCTCAGCCTCGTGCGGATGCGCGAGGACCTGTTCGACCTGCGCCGGGCGCTGCGCGCCGGCGACGAGGCCGACCCGGCCCTGATGGACGCCGTCGACAGCCTCGACTGCGACTTCGAGCACCTGTTCGCGTCGTGGTTCAACCGCGGCTTCCTGGTGCTGCGCCACATCGACTGGACGACGCCGGCGCACATCCTGGAGAAGATCATCCGCTACGAGGCGGTCCACGCCATCTCCGGCTGGGACGACCTGCGCGCCCGCATCGAGCCGCCGGACCGGCGCTGCTTCGCGTTCTTCCACCCGGCGCTCGCCGACGAGCCGCTGATCTTCGTCGAGGTGGCGCTGACCGACCAGATCGCCCCGGCGATCGCCCCGATCCTGTCGCAGGAGCGCAAGCCGCTGCAGCCGCACGCCGCCACCACGGCGGTGTTCTACTCGATCTCGAACTGCCAGAAGGGCCTCGCCGGCGTCACCTTCGGCAACTTCCTGATCAAGCAGGTGGTCGAGGACCTGACCCGCGAGGTCCCGACGCTCAAGACCTTCGTGACCCTCTCGCCGGTGCCGGGCTTCGCCGCGTGGCTGGCGCGGGAGCGCCGGGCCGACAGCCCGCAGGGCCTGCTGCCCGAGGATGTCGAGACCCTGCGGGCGCTGGACGACCCGGCCTGGCCGGCCGACAAGGCCCGGGCCGAGACGGTGCGCCGGGCGCTGATCCCGGCGGCGGCCGCCTACTTCCTGCGCGCCAAGAACGAGCGCGGGCGCCCCCTCGACCCGGTCGCCCGGTTCCATCTCGGCAACGGCGCGCGCCTCGACCGGATCAACTTCCTGGGCGACACCTCCAAGAAGGGGCTGGCCCAGTCCCACGGCCTGATGGTCAACTACCTGTACGACCTCGCCGCCATCGAGCGGAACCACGAGACCTACGCCAATCTCGGCACCGTGGTGGCGGCCCCGGCGGTGACCCGGGAGCTGCGCGCCAAGCTGCCGCCGCCCCGGGCCGTGGTGCTCGCCGAGGCGTAGGGGACGGCGCGCGGGACCGCGCGGACGGCACGCCGCCGGAAAGGGCTCGCCGGAAGGGCCCTCGGCCGGCTATGGGTGCGTGAGACACAAAGGCCCGCGACAGCTCAAGCCTCACGATGACGAACCACCTCTTCTCCCTGGTGCGGGACGGCGCCGCCGATCCCGCCAAGACCGCGATCGAGACGCCGGACGGGCGCCGCTACGCGTATGCGGACCTGATCGCCCGCTCCGGCGCCTACGCGGCGGCCCTGCGGGCGGCGGGCGTCGCCCCCGGCGACCGGGTGGCCGTGCAGGTCGAGAAGAGCCCCGAGGTGATCTTCCTGTATCTCGGCGCGGTCCGGGCCGGCGCCGTGTTCCTGCCGCTCAACACCGCCTACACCCCGGCGGAGATCGGCTACTTCCTGGGCGACGCCGAGCCGACCGTGTTCGTCTGCGACCCGGGCCGGCGCGACGCGCTGGCCGAGGCCGCCGCCGGCGTCCGGCAGGTCTGGACCCTCGACGGGGCGGGCGGCGGCAGCGCCGCCGAGGCCGCGGACCGGGCCGCCGCGGCGGGCGCCGCCTTCGCGGACGCGCCCCGGGGCCCGGAGGATCTCGCGGCGATCCTCTACACGTCGGGCACGACCGGGCGCTCGAAGGGCGCCATGCTGACCCACGACAACCTCGCGTCGAACGCCCGGACGCTGGTCGAGTACTGGCGCTTCACCGCCGACGACGTGCTGATCCACGCCCTGCCGGTGTTCCACACCCACGGCCTGTTCGTGGCGACCAACACGGTGTTGGCGAGCGGCGGCTCCATGCTGTTCCTGCCCCGGCTCGACCCGAAGCTGATCCTGAGCCTGATGCCGCGGGCGACCGCCTTGATGGGCGTGCCGACCTTCTACACCCGGCTCCTCAAGGAGCCGGGCCTGACGCCGGAGGCCGCCCGGGGCATGCGCCTGTTCGTGTCGGGCTCGGCGCCGCTGCTGGCCGAGACCCACCGCGAATGGCAGGCCCGCACCGGCCACGCCATCCTCGAGCGCTACGGCATGACCGAGACCAACATGAGCACCTCGAACCCCTACGCGGGGGACCGGGTCGCCGGCACGGTCGGCTTCCCCCTGCCGGGCGTGTCCCTGCGGGTGGTCGAGCCCGAGACCGGCGCGGCCCTCGGGCCCGACGCGGTCGGCATGATCGAGGTGAAGGGCCCGAACGTGTTCCAGGGCTACTGGCGCATGCCCGAGAAGACCGCGGCCGAGTTCCGGGCCGACGGGTTCTTCATCACGGGCGACCTCGGCAAGGTCGACGGCCGGGGCTACGTCAACATCGTCGGGCGCGGCAAGGACCTGATCATCTCGGGCGGCTTCAACGTCTACCCGAAGGAGGTCGAGACCGAGATCGACGCCCTGCCGGGCGTGGTCGAATCCGCCGTGATCGGCCTGGCGCACCCGGATTTCGGCGAGGCCGTCACAGCCGTGGTGGTGGGCGGCGCCGGCTGCCCCGACGAGGCCGGCGTGCAGGCCGCCCTGGAGGGCCGCCTCGCCCGGTTCAAGTGCCCCAAGCGCGTCCTGTTCGTGGACGAGCTGCCGCGCAACACCATGGGCAAGGTCCAGAAGAACCTGCTGCGCGAGGCGCATGCCGGGCTGTATCGGGACTGATCCAGGCGCGCGGTCGGCCCAACGGCAAGAAGGGAACTGGACCGAGGATCGAAGCCGCGCCGTCCTTGCGCGCGAGGCGAAGCGACTCAGTGCGGCGCCACGATTCCGGACGTGGCGCCGCACTGGGTCACTGCGCTCCGCTCGTGATGACGGTGTGGGAGCGACGCGCCCGAGCCGGAACCTAAATCAGAGGTTGTGCTGCGTCCGCTCGCCCTCGGGCGGCGTGTGACCCTCCGGATCGACCACCTTGCGGGCGGCGGCGTTGAGGTTGTCCGGATCGAGGGCGGTCTGGACGAACTCGCGGCCGATATTGGTCACCTCGCGGGCGTAGCGCAGGCCCTGGTCGCGGACCTCGTCGGCCCAGGGGCCGATGCTCCGGTCCTCCTGGCGGGTGCGCGGCAGCAGCGCGCCGAGGAGCAGGCCTGCCGCCACGCCGACCACGCCGACGAGCAGCGGGTTGTCGTCCACGAAGCGCTCGACGGCGGTGCGGCCGCGGTTGATCCCCTCGATCCCCTGGTTGGTCAGGTCGTCCAGGGCCCGCATGTTGCGGCGATGGAGGGCGCCGGCCCGCTCCCGGGCATCGTCGTAGGCCGCGGAGGCGCGGTCGCGCGCCTCGTCGGCCGCCCCGCCGAGGCGGTCGTTGATGTCGTCGGCGAGGCCCGAGACGGTGCGGCGCGCCTGTCCGGCGAACTCGGTGGCCCGGTCGCCCGCCGCCCGGATGCCGTCCTTCGCGGTCGCCGCTGCATCGCGCGCGGCATCGTGCGCGGCCGCGTCGTGCGAGCCCGTCGCGGCGCCGGGCCGGAGCGGGTCGTGCAGGCCGCGCGGGTCCGGCCGGAGCGTGAAGTCGCCCGCGGCGGTGCCGGGCGCGCCCGGGTCGCCGAGGCCGGCCGGGTCCGGCCGCAGGCTCTTGTCGCCTCCGCCGTGCGGCATGCCCGCCTCGGCGGCGAGCTGCTCGGGGGTGCTGGAGGGGGTACCCGGCTTGTCGGTCATGGCGCTGTCCTCAAATGTCGGTCTCGGCGGCCCGCCTTCGGCGCCGGTGCGCCCGGTCGTCCGGCCGGGCGCGCGAGGTGTCTCATCCCGGATCCGGCCGGATCCGGACGGGTCCGGTCCTCAGATCTCGGTCGTGTCCAGCGGATCGCGGGCCGGGCGGACCGTCGGGAGATCGGGGTCGTAGCCGCGGGCCGCGCCGGTGTTCAGGGTGGGCACGCGCGCGGCCGAGACCTCGGTGCGGCGGCGCTGGGCGTCGCGGGCCATCCGGTTGAACAGCAGGCCGACGCCCGCCGCGATCAGCAGCACCGGCACCGGGTTGCGGCGCACCGCCTCCAGGGCCGAATCGTAGGTGGTGTTCAGGGCCGGAACCCGCCGGGCATTGCCCAGCATCTCGTCCACGAGATTCGGCACCGAGAGCCGGCCCTGGATGCGGTCGATCGTGTCGTCGAGCCGGGCGCGGCTCTCCTCGATCTCCTTCTCGAGGTCGTTCATCGTACTCATCCGGACACGCGCTCCGAGAGGGCCTGGGCATCCTGGCGGACCTGGCGCGTGGTGCGCTTCGGGGCCAGGGTCGAGAGGGAGAGGACGCTGCGCGCCCACAGGGCCATCCCGAGGGCGAGGAGCAGCAGCACGCCGCCGACGATCAGCGCCGAGAGCCACTCAGAGCCCACGATGGTGGCAAGCCACTTCACGAAGGCGCCGATCAGGACCAGCAGGGCGACCACGGCGAACACCGCCGAGCCGACCATGCAGGCGAGGCCGACGATGAGCTGGCGGACGTTGCCGGCCATCTCGGCCCGGAACAGCGCGATCTCCTTGCGGGCGAGCTCGTTGGTCTCGCGCAGGGCGTCGCCGATCAGGCTCTGGATGCTGGAGGGACCGGTGGATGGGCCCGTGGATGGGCCCGCCTGGCGCGGGTCGGAGCCGTGGGTCATGGCGTCAGGCCCGGAAGCTGTCGCGGGCGTCGCCGTCCGGCGCCTCCGGCGGCAGGCTGGACGACTTGATGAAGCGGGCGGCGATCAGGCCGGCCACGAAGGTGCCCACCGCCACCGCCACCGGCGCGCGCCTGGCGAAGGACTCGGCCTCGCTGTAGAACTCGCCTAGGCTGCGGCGCTCGATCGAGGAGCCGAGCTGCTCCAGCCCGTCGGCGGCGCTGTCGAAGAAGGCGCGGACGTTCGGCTTGTCGCCGAGGTCGCGGCCGGAATTGCGGATCGTCTGGGCGAGGTCGTGGACCGACTGCGCGGCGTCGGTCTTGCGCTGCTCGACGTAGCTCTGCGCCTGCAGCCGGGCCGCGTCGAGCAGGCCGCGCCCGCGCTCGGCCGCCACGTCGGCGAGCCCCTCGACGTCGCCCTGCAGGGCGCGCCACTGCGCGCGCTCCTCCGCAGCAGTGTGCGGCGCGTCGTGCGGCGCGTCGTGCGACCCCTCGCGGTGCGGATCCGCGATCGGGTCCGCGGGGGTGCCTTGCGGTAACTCGTTGCCGGCCATCTCGAAAACACTCCTCGCGGCGCGGGGACGGGGCCGCTCGCGGCGACCGCGGGCCCCGCGATGGCTGAGTAACCGACTCGGCTGTCGCGGGTTCCGGTTCCCGTGCGCCGTTCCGGCGCGCACGCCGGGTCCGGCGCGACGCGCGGCACCGCTCAGTCCCCGTTCAGGCAAGGTCTGCCAGAACCGCCACGCTTGCACAACGCTCGCACAACGCTCGCACAACGCGCGCACGGGACGCCCGATCGGGACGGAGCGGCCGCCCTGTCCCGGAACGGTAGGGCCTCGACTTGACCCGCGCCCGGCTTCACGCTTGGGTTGCCGAACGACCAACAAAGGATCGCGCAGGGACTCCGCGCGTTCTGACATAGTAGTGATGTCCCGATGCAGGCGCGGCGAGATCCTCGACCCGACCCGCGCCCCTGATCCGGAGTCGACCCGCGTGGCACGCCTTGTGATCGTATCGAACCGCGTCGCCGTCCCGGAAGAGGGCGGCAAGGCGGTGGCGGCGGGCGGCCTCGCCGTCGCGGTCAAGGAGGCCTTCACGGCCTACGAGGGTCTGTGGTTCGGCTGGAGCGGCACCATCACGGACGAGCCCTCCGAGGAGCCGACCCTGATCGACCGGGGCCGGGTCCAGTACGCCGTCGTCGACCTCTCGCCGCAGGACCACCTGGAATACTACGCGGGCTTCGCGAATCGCGCCCTGTGGCCGATCATGCACTACCGGCTCGGGCTCGGCGCCTTCTCGCGCTCGGACTATGCCGGCTACAGCCGCGTGAACCGGACCTTCGCCCGGGCGCTCGCCAAGCTGGTCGAGCCCGACGACATCATCTGGGTCCACGATTACCACCTGCTGCCGCTCGCGGCCGAGCTGCGCGGCCTCGGGCTCGACAACCCGATCGGCTACTTCCACCACATCCCCTGGCCCGCCGCCGACGTGTTCAACTCGCTGCCGGCGAGCGGCGAGCTCCTGCGCGCCATCGTCGATTACGACCTGATCGGCCTGCAGACCGAGGCGGACGTCCAGAACCTGCAGCGCAACCTCGTCGACACCCAGCGGGCGATCCCGCTCGGCGGCGGCTCGCTGATGGTCGACGGCCGCCGGACCCGGATCCGCGCCTTCCCGATCGGCATCGACGTCGCGGGCTTCAAGGAGGCCGCCGAGAAGGCCAACGCCAACAAGGTCGTGCGCGAGACCATCGCCGGCCTGCGCACCCGCAAGCTGCTGATCGGCGTCGACCGGCTCGACTATTCCAAGGGCGTGCCCGAACGGATGGAGGCGGTGGAGAGCTTCTTCGCCTCCAATCCCGACCAGCGCGGCAACGTCACCTACATCCAGATCACGCCGAAATCCCGCAGCGAGGTGCCGGAATACGAGCAGCTCGCCCGCGAGGTGAACGAGAAGGTCGGCGAGATCAACGGCTCGCTCGGCGACCCGGCCTGGACGCCGATCCAGTACATCACCAAGGCCTATCCGCGTCCCGTGCTCGCCGGCCTCTACCGGGCCGCCCGGGTCGGCCTCGTGACGCCGATGCGCGACGGCATGAACCTCGTCGCCAAGGAGTACGTCGTCGCCCAGTCCGAGGACGATCCGGGCGTGCTGGTCCTGTCGAAATTCGCCGGCGCCGCCCGGCAGCTGCCCGAGGCGCTGTTGATCAACCCCTACGACCGGTTCGAGGTCGCCGAGGCGATCCGGGCCGCCCTCTACATGCCCAAGGCCGAGCGGCTGGCGCGCTGGAAGCCGATGGTCGAGCGCATGACCCGCGAGGACGTCGACTGGTGGGCGCGCAACTTCCTGGCTGAGCTCGAGAATTTCCGCACGATCGAGCGCGAGCCGCCCACCGCCGCCGCGGCCGCCGAATAGCCGGCGCCACCCGCTGCTTCCGCCCGCCGCCCTCCGTGTGACCGGACGCCCCGCATGATCGCCGTCGACGACGGGGTGCCGGCGCCGCTCGGCGCCCATTTCGACGGGCGCGGCGTCAACTTCGCCCTGTTCTCCGAGCACGCCACCGCGGTCGACATCTGCCTGTTCGAGCCCGGGGAGCGGCACGAGACCCGCACGGTGCGGCTGCCCTGCCGGACCGACGACGTCTGGCACGGCTACCTGCGCGGCGTGCTGCCGGGCCAGCTCTACGGCTACCGGGTGCACGGCCCCTGGGACCCGGCGTCGGGCCACCGGTTCAACGCCTCGAAGCTCGTCCTCGACCCCTACGCGCGGGAGATCCGCGGCCGGATCCGCTGGCACGACGCGCTCTACGGCCACCGCCGGGGCGGCCGCGAGGACCGGATCGACCGGCGCGACAGCGCGGTCTACATGCCGAAATGCGTGGTCACCGCCCCGGAAGTGCCCGACCTCGCCCTCAACCCGGTGCGGCGTCCGCTCGCCGAGACGGTGGTGTACGAGGCGCACGTCAAGGCGCTGACCCGCACCCATCCCGACATCCCCGAGGCGGAGCGCGGCACCTACGGGGCGCTCGCCCACCCGGCGATCATCGCGCACCTCGTCAAGCTCGGCGTCACCGCCCTGGAGCTGCTGCCGATCCAGGCCTTCGCGGACGACCGCTTCCTGGTGGAGAAGGGGCTGGTCAATTTCTGGGGGTATCAGCCCCTGGGCTACTTCGCCCCGGAGCCGCGCTACCTGGGGGAGGGCGGCCTCGGCGGCCTGAAGGCGGCGATCCGGGAACTGAACGCCGCCGGGATCGAGACCTGGCTCGACGTGGTCTACAACCACACCGCCGAGGGCGACCATACCGGCCCGACGCTGTCGTTCCGCGGCATCGACAACGCCAGCTACTACAAGCTCGACCCGGCCGACCCGCGCCGCAATCGCGACTGCACCGGCTGCGGCAACACCTTCGACGCGAGCCACCCGCGGGTGATGCAGCTCGTGCTCGATTCCCTGCGCCACTGGGTCACCGCCTACGGCATCGCGGGCTTCCGCTTCGACCTCGCCTCGAGCCTCGGGCGCGCGCCCTTCGCCTTCACCCCGCAGGCGGCCTTCTTCCAGGCGGTGGCGCAGGACCCGGTGCTGGCGCGGGTCAAGATGGTGGCCGAGCCGTGGGATGTCGGGGAGGGCGGCTACCAGCTCGGCGGCTACCCGCGCGGCTGGAGCGAGTGGAACGACAAGTTCCGCGACGCGGCCCGGGGCTTCTGGAAGGGCGATTCCGCCACGCTCGCCAAGGTCACGCAGGGGCTGACCGGCTCGCGCGAGGTGTTCGCCCCGTCCCGGCGCTCGCCGCTGGCCAGCGTCAACTTCATCGCCAGCCACGACGGCTACACGCTCGCCGACACGGTGTCGTACGAGGCGAAGCACAACGCGGCCAACGGCGAGGACAACCGCGACGGCCATAACCACAACGTCAGCCGCAACTACGGCGTCGAGGGCGACACCGACGACGCGGCGATCCTCGCCCTGCGCGCCCGCCAGAAGCGCAACATGCTGGCGACCGTGATGCTGGCCCAGGGCGTCCCGATGCTGCTCATGGGCGACGAGCGCTCCCGCAGCCAGGGCGGCAACAACAACGCCTACGCCCAGGACAACCCGACGAGCTGGATGGACTGGAGCGTCGATCCGGACCCCGCCCTCACGGACTTCGTCGCCAACCTGCTGGCCCTGCGCCGGGCTCAAGCCGCCCTGCGGCGGCGGCGCTTCTTCACCGGCGCGCTGATCGACCCCGACGAGCCGCTGCGCGACGTGCACTGGCTCTCCCCCGAGGGCATCGAGATGGAGGTCCGGCACTGGTCGGACGACGGGCTCCAGGTGTTCGGCATGCAGATCGGCAACGACGGCGATCCGGGCGAGCGCCTGCTGATGCTGTTCAATGCCGGAGTGGAGGCCGTCAGCTTCCGCCTCGCCCCGGTGATCGGCGGCCCGTGGACGCCGGTCTTCGACACGGGCGAGCCGGCGGGCGCCCGCGCGCCCGACGCGCCGGCGATCGCGGCCGGGACCGCCGTGCCGCTGCCGGGCCGCACGGTCCTGGTGCTCACCGCGCCGGGGACGGAGACCGGCAACCGGGGCGCCTGGGTGCCGGGCCGGTAGGGGCGAGGCGCCCCCGGGGGCGGCCGGAATCGGCCGGGAGGCGCCGTCAGTCGAACAGGCTGGAGACGCTGGATTCCGTCGCGGTCCGGCCGATCGCCTCGCCGAGCAGCGGCGCGATCGTCGCCACCCGGATGTTGCGGGCGAGCTTGACGGCCTGGGTCGGCTGGATCGAGTCGGTGATCACCAGTTCCTTCATCCGCGAGGCGGCGATGCGCGAGACCGCGCCGCCCGACAGCACGCCGTGCGTGATGTAGGCCGAGACGTCCTTGGCGCCGGCGTTGAGCAGGGCCTCGGCGGCGTTGACCAGGGTGCCGCCCGAATCGACGATGTCGTCGACCAGGATGCAGGAGCGGCCCTCGACCTCGCCGATGATGTTCATCACCTCGGACTCGCCCGGGCGCTCGCGGCGCTTGTCGACGATGGCCAGCGGGCAGTCGATCCGCTTGGCGATGGCCCGGGCCCGGACCACACCGCCGACGTCCGGCGAGACCACCATCCGGTCGGCGCTCGGCAGCCGCTCCTTGATGTCGCGCACCATCACGGGGGCGGCGAACAGGTTGTCGGTGGGGATGTCGAAGAAGCCCTGGATCTGGCCGGCGTGGAGGTCGAGGGTGAGGACTCGGTCGGCGCCGGCTTCCGTGATCAGGTTCGCCACCAGCTTGGCCGAGATCGGCGTGCGGCCGGAGGTGCGCCGGTCCTGCCGTGCGTAGCCGAAATACGGGATCACCGCCGTGATGCGCCGGGCCGAGGACCGGCGCGCGGCGTCGATCATGATCAGCAGCTCCATCAGGTGGTCGTTGGCCGGGAACGACGTCGACTGGACGATGAACACGTCCTCGCCGCGCACGTTCTCCTGGAGCTCGACGAAGATCTCCATGTCGGCGAAGCGCCGGACCATGCACTTGGCGAGCGGCAATTCGAGATAGGCCGCGATCGCCTCGGCCAGGGGCCGGCTGGCATTCCCGGCGATGATCTTGATCGAGGATTTCATGGGCGGCCGCTCGCTCGCGGCCGGACCTCCCGCCGCTCTTGTTCAGACCGGTTCCCGAGGAGCCGGAACGATCCGATGACGGGCGAGGCTCTTAGCAGCGGGCAGGAAGTGTCACAATGCCTTCACGGCCGCCCCGCGCGCACCGCGCACTCACCGCGCGCTCACCGCGGATGCGCGCGGCGGACCCGGAGCCGGGCCGGGGCCGCGCGCTCGGTCCCCTCAGGGGGCCGGCGGCTCCAGCAGCCGGTGCAGGTGCACCACGAAGTAGCGCGTCTGCGCGCTGTCGACGGTGGCCTGGGCCTTGGCCCGCCACGCGGCCTGGGCGGAGGCGTAGTCCGGGAAGATGCCGACGATGTCGAGGTTCTTGATGTCCCGGAACCGGACCCCGTCGAGATCCTGCAATTCACCGCCGAAGACCAAGTGCAGCTTCTGGTCGCTGTCGATTGCCGTCGTCATGGCCCGTCCTCCGTTCCTTCGCGGCGCTCGCAAATGGCGGGCCCGCGGTCAAGCCTGAACATCCGCAGGCGAGCCCTGAGCCCGCCGCAGGCCTGCGGCGGAGGCGCAACCCCGGACGCGCCGTGCTACGAGCGGCCCATGACACGCCGCCCTCTCTCCGACGCCGTCCTCGTCGCGCTGGCCCTCGGCCTCGGCGCGACGCAGGTTCAGGCGCAGCAGGCGCCCCGCGCGCCCCGCGCGGCCGGCCCCGACAGGAGCGCCCCGGACCGGCGGGCCGGGCCGCCGGTGATCGGCTGCCCGTCGCTGGCCAATTACCGCATGCTGATGCGCGACGGGGCGGCGGCCGCCGCGGCGCACCTGGCCGATCCCAAGGCGGACCATCTCGGCTGCGCGGCGCTGGCGCGCACGGAGGTCACCGGCATCGTCGACAAGGTGACGCTGGGCGGCCAGAGCTACGACTGCGCCGGCGTGCGCGGCACCACGGCCTGCCACTGGATCGCGCCCGGGACGATCCCCGAGGCTCCCGCGCCCGCCAAGCGCTGACGGACGGGGCCCCGGCGCGGCTCCCGGCCAGGCTCCGGTCGGACTCTCGGTCAGCCTCCCGGCCCGCGCTCAGCGCAGGTGGCCGCTGGCGCGCAGATCCCGCTCGACGGCGTCGTGAACGGCCTGGAGGGGATTGTCGTTGATGGCGGCGGGCGGGTGCAGCGGCGCCATCGGGGCGGGCCGCGTGTCGAGGCTCGGCAGGATCGTGGCCTCGGCGCCCGGCCGACGCGCGGGCCGGCGCGCCGCCAGCGCCCGCAGCGCCTCGCGGGCGCCCGGCGGGAGGAACGTGACGAGTCTGTCCAGCATGGCCGGCCTCAGCGCGCACGGCCGGCCGAGGCCGGCGGGGACGGGACGGTGGTGGACCAGTTCTTCACGCGGGCACCCAAGCGGGATCGATCGCGGGAAACGAGCCGGCACCCCCACAGTTCCGATGCAGCAGTATTGCGAATTTTATCGCACGTGTCGCCCAGATATCGGCGAACACTGATTTATCGGTTGCGACTATCTGAAGAATGGCGGAAGCGGATGGGAATCGAACCCACCGTACGCTGTTGGCGTACCGCTGGTTTTGAAGACCAGGAGGGCCACCAGACCCCGTTCGCCTCCACGGCCGGGGGTACGGGCGGGGCGGGGCGGGGTCAAGGCCGGCCGCCTGCGGCGGATCGCGCCGCCGGTCCGCCGCCCGGGCGCCCGGATTCGTATTAATTCCGCCACACTGTTGTGGCCCTGCACCAGTCATGCCGTTCCTGAGACGCTCACGGACAGAGGAAGGCCCCGCGCCGGTCCCCGAGAGGGGTACCGACGGGACGGGCCGGGACGCGGGCCAGACGGCCGCGGATCAGCAGGACGCGGGCACGCCCGCGGGCCCCGAGGCGGCCCAGCCGTCCGGCACGCCCCTGGCGGAGTCCCTGCGGCCGGGCCCGCGCGGTCCCGGCTGGATCGGCGCCGCCATGGTGGTCACCGCCCTGGTCTCGGCGCTCGCGACCTTCCTGATCCTGGCCGGCGTGATCCGGGTGACGCCGACGCCGGCCTACGGCGTGACGCTGCTCGCCATCAACGCCGCCCTGGTGCTCGGCCTCGCCGTCATCATCGCCTGGGAGGCGCGGGTCTTCCTGCACGCCCGCAAGGCCAACGCCGCGGTGGCGCGCCTGCACACCCGCATCGTCGGCCTGTTCTCGCTGATCGCGATCCTGCCGACGATCCTGCTCGCCGTGGTGGCGTCCGTGACCATCGACCGGGGCCTGTCGCTCGGCTTCACCGACCGGGTCCGCGACGTGGTGCTGAAATCCGTGGAGGTGGCCGACGCCTACCAGGAGAACCAGTGCCAGAGCCTCGCCCGCGAGATCCGCATCCTCGCCGACGACCTCACCCGGGCCCGGCCGAACTTCGACGTGAACCGGGACTGGTTCCAGACCTTCCTGACCACCCGGGCGACCAATCTCGGCCTGCCGGTCGCCCAGATCATGCGCGGCCCCACCGAGGTGGTGGCCCGGGCCAAGATCGACGTCCTGAAGACCAACCGCCTGCCCTCGGCGGCGGCCTTCGAGGACGCGGCCAACTCGGCCGACCCGATCTGCCTCCTGCCCACCGAGGGCCGGGTCTTCGCCGCGCTGCTGCGCATGCCGGCCTACGACGACGCCGTGCTGATGGTGCAGCGGGAGGTGAGCCAGCTCGCCATCGAGTTCCCCGGCGTCTCCCGGGCGGCGGCGGCCGAGTACCTCACCTACGATTCGCTGCGGCGCTCGATCCAGATCACCTTCGCGTCGGTGTTCCTGCTGATCGCGCTGATCGCGCTGCTCTCGGCCGTGTGGTTCGGGATGAACTTCGCCAACCGGTTCGTGGCGCCGATCCGCCGGCTGATCAACGCCGCCGACCAGGTGGCGTCGGGCAATTTCTACGCCCAGGTGCCGACCAAGAAGACCAGCGGCGACCTCGCCCATCTCGGCGAGAGCTTCAACAAGATGACCCAGGAGCTGCGCCGCCAGCACGCGGGCCTGATCGCCGCGAGCGACCTGATCGACACCCGCCGCCGCTTCACCGAGGCCGTGCTGTCGGGGGTCTCGCCCGGGGTGATCGGCCTCGACGCGGCGGGCTTCGTCACCATCGCCAACCCGGCCGCCGAGCGGATGCTCGACCTGGAGAGCGACGCCCTGGTGGGCCAGCCGCTCGGCCGCGCCGTGCCGGAACTCGCCCCCGTGCTCGCCGAGAGCGAGGCGCGCCCGCGCAGCCTGCAGCAGCAGCAGGTCCAGCTCACCCGGTCCCGGGGCGAGCGCACCATCACGGTGCGGGTCACGAGCGAGCAGGCGCAGGGGGCCTCCCGCGGCTCGGTGGTGACGCTCGACGACATCACCGACCTCGTCCAGGCGCAGCGCAGCTCGGCCTGGGGCGACGTGGCGCGCCGCATCGCCCACGAGATCAAGAACCCGCTGACCCCGATCCAGCTCTCCGCCGAGCGGATCCGGCGCAAGTACGGGAAGGTCATCACCGCCGACAAGGAGGTGTTCGACCAGTGCACCGCCACGATCGTCCGGCAGGTGGACGAGATCAAGCGCATGGTCGACGAGTTCTCGGCCTTCGCGCGGATGCCGAAGCCCGCCATCGCGCCGAACGACCTCACCGAGATCGCCAAGCAGAACCTGTTCATGATGCGCGTGGCGCACCCGGACATCGACTTCGCGTTCTCGGCCCAGGGCGGCGCGGGGAGTTCGGAGAAGATCGTGGCGGCCTTCGACATCCGGCTGCTCAGCCAGGTGATCACCAACATCCTCAAGAACGCCGTCGAGGCGGTGGCCGAGGTGCCGGAGGCCGAGCTCGGCAAGGGCAAGATCGCCCTGAGCCTCGCCGTCGAGGACGGGTTCGCGGTGATCGCCGTCACCGACAACGGCAAGGGATTTCCGGCCGAGGGGCGCCAGCGCCTGCTCGAGCCCTACATGACCACCCGCGAGGGTGGGACCGGACTGGGGCTTGCTATCGTCAGCAAGGTGCTTGAGGAGCACGGCGGCGGGATCGAGCTGAACGACAATCCCGCCGGCCGCGGCGGCCAGGTCCGGATGCGGGTCCCGCGCGAGCACGGGCCCGAGCCGGCGGCGGCGGCCCTCGAGACCAGCCCCGTCACGACAGAGGAGAAGGGCGCCGCGCCGACGGCCCCCCGGATCGCGGAGATGCACGCATGAGCGCCGATATCCTGATCGTCGACGACGAGGCCGACATCCGCGACCTCGTCGCCGGGATCCTGGACGACGAGGGCCACCGCTGCCGCACGGCCGGCGGCTCGGACGAGGCGCTCGCCGCCATCGAGGCGCGCCGGCCGCACCTCGTCTTCCTCGACATCTGGCTGCAGGGCTCCCGGCTCGACGGCCTGCAGGTGCTCGACCTGATCAAGGCCGCCAACCCGGACCTGCCGGTGGTGATGATCTCGGGCCACGGCAACATCGAGACCGCGGTCTCGGCCATCAAGGCGGGCGCCTACGACTTCATCGAGAAGCCGTTCAAGGCCGACCGGCTGATCCTGGTGGCCGAGCGGGCGCTGGAGGCCTCCCGGCTCCGGCGCGAGGTCCGCGACCTGACGGCGCGCTCCGGCGCCACAAACCGCATCGTCGGCACCTCGCTCGCCATCAACCAGCTGCGCCAGACCCTCGACCGGGTGGCGCCGACCAACGCCCGGGTGATGATCACCGGGGCGCTGGGCTCCGGCAAGGAGCTCGCGGCGCGCAGCCTGCACAAGGCCTCGGCCCGGGCGAACGGCCCGTTCGTGCTGCTCAACGCGGCGGCGATCCTGCCCGAGACCATGGAGGCGGAGCTGTTCGGGGTCGAGGGCGAGAGCGGCCGCCGGGTCGGCGCCCTGGAGGAGGCCCACGGCGGCACCCTCTACCTCGACGAGGTCGCCGACATGCCGCGCGAGACCCAGAACCGGATCCTGCGCGTCCTCGTCGACCAGAACTTCCAGCGGGTCGGCGGCACGACGCGGGTCCACGTCGACGTGCGCATCATCTCGTCCTCGTCCCGGGACCTTCAGGAGGAGATCGCCGCCGGCCGCTTCCGCGAGGACCTGTTCCACCGCCTCTCGGTGGTGCCGATCCGGGTGCCGGCCCTGTCGGAGCGCCGGGAGGACGTGCCCGAGCTGATCCAGTTCTTCATGGACAACATCTCGTCCCAGACTGGCCTGCCCAAGCGCCGGATCGCCGAGGACGCGATGGCGGTGCTGCAGTCGCACAACTGGCCGGGGAACGTCCGCCAGCTCAAGAACAACGTCGAGCGGCTGATGATCCTCACGCAGGCCGACCCGGAGCAGGAGGTCACCTCCGAGATGCTGCCCTCCGAGATCGGCGCCCTGGTGCCGACGACGCCGGGCGGCGCGGGCGGCGAGAAGCTGATGAGCCTCGCGCTGCGCGAGGCCCGCGAGATCTTCGAGCGCGAGTACCTCGTGGCGCAGATCGCCCGGTTCTCGGGCAACATCTCGCGCACCGCCGAGTTCATCGGCATGGAGCGCTCGGCCTTGCACCGCAAGTTGAAGTCCCTCGGCATCGGCCCGTGAGGCCGCGGCGCCGGGGGGCGCGTTGAGGGCGGGGCCGATCCGTCACGGATCGGCTGGAACGGGGGTTGCTTGCGCCCACGCTTTCACGTCGTCATGGTGTTTGTATACACGACGCTGGACCGGATGATCGGACGATCCGGCCCGCGGCATACCCATCCCGGGCCGAGTGAAGCCGGGACAACAAGAAGGCCAAGAAGATGGCGGGCGAACGCGCACAGAACCTTCAGGACACCTTTCTCAACCATGTCCGCAAGAACAAGATTCCGCTGACCATCTTCCTCGTCAACGGCGTCAAGCTCCAGGGCGTGGTGACGTGGTTCGACAATTTCTGCGTGCTGCTGCGCCGGGACGGGCACTCGCAGCTGGTCTACAAGCACGCGATCTCCACGATCATGCCGGGCCATCCCGTGCAGCTGTTCGAGCCGGACGAGACCGCCGAGAAGGCGTGATCGTCTCGACGGGCGAGGGGGTCGCCGCGTCGGGGATGACCGCCGCCCGTGCATAGCCGCGCGTCGGCGCCCGGCGCCGCCGTTCCGGGGCGCCGCGGTCGAGCCCGGACCCCGCGAGCGCGCCGGGAGCCGGCAGGGCGCCGGGTCCGGATCCCGGGCCCCGCTGCGCGGCCCGGGTATGACCGGGCGACAGCGGATATCCGCCGCGTTTCCGGCTCCGAGCCTTGGCCCGGCCCGCCCGCATCCCCATTCTGTCGAATCCGACCTCTCGAACGAAGCCGCCGGCCTCCCGGCGGTGCCAAAGGCTGCATGAGCGAGACGCTGACGTCCGGCGAAGCCCGCCTCCAGGCGCAGGCCGCCCCCGAGGGCGAGATCGCCGCGGCGACCCACACCCTGGTGATCGGCCCCTACCTCGCGCGCGGCGCGCCGGGGGCCGGCCCCGGACCGGCCGCGCCGTCGCGCTCCGTGGAGGCCCGCCTCGACGAGGCGACCGGCCTCGCCGCCGCGATCGAGCTCGACGTCGTCGAGAGCCTCGCCGTCAGCCTGCCGCGGATCCGGCCCTCCACCTACCTCGGCAAGGGCCGGGTCGAGGAGATCGCCGGCCTGATCCGCGCCCGCGAGATCGGCCTCGTGGTGATGGACTGCGCCCTGTCGCCGGTGCAGCAGCGCAACCTCGAGAAGGCCTGGGGCGCCAAGGTCATCGACCGCACCGGCCTGATCCTCGAGATCTTCGGGCGCCGCGCCTCGACCCGGGAGGGCACGCTGCAGGTCGAGCACGCCCACCTCGCCTACCAGAAGTCCCGGCTCGTCCGCTCGTGGACCCACCTCGAGCGCCAGCGCGGCGGCTTCGGCTTCCTGGGTGGCCCCGGCGAGACCCAGATCGAGGCCGACCGGCGCATGATCCAGGAGCGCATGACCCGGATCGAGCGCGACCTCGACGCGGTGGTGCGCACCCGGGGCCTGCACCGGCAGAGCCGGGCGCGGGTGCCGTACCCGATCGTGGCGCTCGTCGGCTACACGAACGCCGGCAAGTCGAGCCTGTTCAACACCCTGACCCGGGCCGAGGTCACCGCCAAGGACATGCTGTTCGCTACCCTCGACCCCACCGCCCGGGCGACCAAGCTGCCCCACGGCGAGACCGTGATCCTGTCCGACACGGTGGGCTTCATCTCCGACCTGCCGACGCCCCTGATCGCCGCCTTCCGGGCGACGCTCGAGGACGCCATCGAGGCCGACGTGCTGCTCCACGTGCGCGACGTCTCCCACGTCGATTCCGAGGCCCAGGCCGAGGATGTCGGCGAGGTCCTGCGCGAGCTCGGCATCGAGACCAGCGCCGACCGGATCATCGAGGTCTGGAACAAGGCCGACCTCCTCGACGACGACGAGCGCACCCGCCTCCTGAACCTCAGCGGCCAGGCCAGGGCCCGCAACGACCGCGACAGCGCCGCGCCGGTCCTGGTCTCGGCGCTGACCGGGGAGGGGCTCGCCGCGCTCACCAGCCGGATCGAGGCGCGGATCGGGCGCAACCGCGCGAGCTTCGCGGTGGCGCTGCCGCCGGAGGACGGGGCGGCGCTGAACTGGCTCTACGAGAACGCCGAGATCCTCGACCGCCGCTCCGAGGCCGACGGCACCCTGCACCTCGCGATCCGGATCGCCCCCGAGAAGGAGCCGCGCTTCCTCAACCGCTTCGCGGCGGCCCGGCGCCTCGGCCGGGGCGGTTGATGGCCTCGGGCAGCGCCGGCAACCCGACGCTCTCCGCGCTGCAGCCCGCGCGGGCTCCGGCCGAGCGCCGGGCGGATCCCGGATCGGACGACGAGGCGGTGCTGCGGGCCATGCAGGCCGGCGGCGGCCTGCGCCTGCTCGGCCTGCGGGTGGTGATCGTGCTGGTGCTGCTGATGGCGGCCCAGGCCTATGACGGCTCGCTGCACGCCCTGAGCCACTGGTTCATCCTCGCCCTGTACGGCCTCGGCACGATCTGGTTCGGGCTGCGGGAGCGTGGCGGCGGCCCCGCGGCCAGCGCCTACAGCTGGGCCGGCACCGGGCTCAATGCCGGGCTCGCCGTCTACGTGATCATCGAGCACATGCTGGCCGGCGGCGGGGCCGGGCTCGGCGCCGACGCGGTGAGCCGCCTGCCCGCCTTCCTGCTCCTGCTCCAGACCGGCCTGAGCATGCGGGTGGCGCAGACCCTGCTGTTCTGCGGGCTCGTCACCGTCTGCTGGAGCGCGGCCTTCCTGGTCGGCCTGGTCCATCCGGACCTGTTCCCGAACGCCGACACCTTCCCGACCGCGCAGGTCACCGGGCTCGCCACCTTCATGGCGGCGGGCCTCCTGGTGGTCGACGGTATGATCCGCCTGCGCGCCGCGGTGGCGCGGGCCCTGCGCATGGAGCACGAGCGCTCCCAGCTCGCCCGCTTCGTGCCCGACACGGTCGCCCTCGACCTCGCCGCCGAGGACGGCGATTCCGGCCTCGGCATCCACCGGCGCCACGCCTGCCTGATGATCCTCGACATCCGCGGCTTCTCGCGGCTCTCCCGGGAGCACCCGCCCGAGGCCATGGTGACGGCCCTGCTGGCGGTCCGGGCGGCCGCCCAGGCGGCGGTGGCGGAGCAGGGCGGCCTCGTCGACAAGTACATCGGCGACGCGGTGCTGGTGCAGTTCGTCGTCGGACACCCCGACGCCCAGGCGCGCGCGGCGCTCGCCTGCGCCCTGTCGATCCACGACCGGATCGCCGCGCTCAACGCGGCCCGCGCCCGGGAGGGGCTGTTCGCCCTGCGGGTGGTCGTCGCCCTGCACGCGGGCGACCTCCTGGTCGGGGTCTTCGACGACGGGGTGCGGGCCGAGTACACGGTGCTGGGCCCGGCGATGAACGCCCTGGCGCGGATCGAGACCCGGGCCAAGGCGGCCGAGATCGAACTCGCCGCCTCCGGGCATTTCCTGGACCTGCTCGACGGGACGCTCCCGTCCGGCATCCGGGCGGCGCCGGTGCCGGATGCCGACCTGCCGGAGCACCTGACCCTGTTCTCGATCGCGGCGTAGCGGAGCGCCCGGTCCGGCCGTCACCGCCCGGACCGGAGGTGCCTCTCCGGGGGCGTCGCGCGGCCCGGGATCGGGCCGCGGCGCGCGATGTCGACCCGGCGCGGACCGGGGCCGCGCTCCGCCGCAGGATGCCGCACCGCCGGCCCCATCGCGTCGGAACCGGGCCGCGGATGACCCGTTCGGTCGGCGCGGCACAGGGTTGCGGAGAGACGAGATTCTCCCACGAACAAGCTCATCCGCGGCGCGCGCGCTCGGCCTCGTCGTCGGCGCCGCCAGCCCGACGCTCGCGGCTCCCGGCGACGGCCGCGACCGGAACGCCGCCGCCCGGGGCGACGGCAATTTCGGCCGCGTGCACCGCTACGCCCGGATGGAGGCGCGGGCGCTGGTGCACCGCGCCCACCGGATGCGCGCCCTCGTCGTCACCATCGCCGCCACCGCTGATCGGTCCGGCGCCGGATTCGGATGTTTTCAGGCCGCGGATAGCTGATCGGATCTCCGAGAGCTTCCGGTTTGACCCGTTTTCGGGAATCAACAGCGCCTGACGGTGGCGTGCGAGGCGGCTTCTGCTACGCCCGCCACCGGATTGCGGGCCCACCGTGCGTGGGCGTGGTGCCACGAGGACGCGATGCAGGGATCGACGCTGGGATCGAAGCCGGGATCGAAGCCGGGACCGGGCTGGCTGGGGCGGCTCGCCCTGGGCGCCCTGGCGGCCCTGGCCGCCGCCGGGCCGGCGCGGGCGCAGGAGAAGCCGGCCCCGAAGGCGCTCCCGCCCCTCGTGTTCACCGGCATCCCCGACCAGGACGAGAGCCGCCTGGTCGAGCGCTTCGGCAAGGTCGCCGCCTATCTGGAGGCCAGGCTCGGCGTGCCGGTGCGCTACATCCCGGTGAAGAGCTACCCGGCGGCGGTCACCGCCTTCACCAACGGGCAGGTGCAGCTCGCGTGGTTCGGCGGCTTCACCGGCGTCCAGGCGCGCAAGGCCGTCCCGGGCTCCCAGGCGATCGCGCAGGGCGCCGAGGACGCGGCGTTCAAGACCTATCTCATCGCCAACGCCGCCACCGGCCTGAAGCCCGAGAAGGATTTCCCGAAGGACGTCGCGGGCAAGACCTTCACGTTCGGCGCCCGCGCCTCGACCTCCGGGCGGCTGATGCCCGAGTATTTCATCCGGCAGGCCTTCCCGGGGAAGACCCCCGAGCAGGTCTTCGCCCGGGTCGGCTTCTCGGGCGACCACACCCGCACGATCCAGCTGGTCCAGTCCGGCGCCTTCGCGGTCGGCGCCGTCGACTACTCGGTCTGGGACCTCGACTCGAAGGCCGGCAAGGTCGACCCGAAGGCCGTCGCGGTGATCTGGGAGAGCCCGACCTTCCCCGACTACCAGTGGACCGTGCGGGGCGACGTGGAGCAGACCTACGGCGCCGGCTTCACCGACAGGCTGCGGGCCGCGCTGACCGGCATCGCCGACCCGGCGATCCTGGAGCCGTTCGGGCGCTCGAAGTTCATCCCCGTGACCAACGCGGCCTACGAGCCCCTCGTCGAGGTCGGACGCTCCACCGGCCTCCTGGACTGACGCCCGTGTCGCGCGGCGCGGCAGCCGGCACGGATTCCGGCGCGGATTCCGGCGCGGCCATCGTCCTGGCGAACGCCTCCGCGGCCTATGACGGGCGCCCGGTTCTGTCGGGCCTCGACCTGACCGTGCGGGCGGGCGAGCGGGTCGCGCTCATGGGGCGCTCGGGGGCCGGCAAGTCGACCCTGATCGGCCTGATCCACGGGCAGGCCCCCGGGCGGGTGGCGCTGGTGCCCCAGGCGGCCGCCCTGGTGCGGCCGCTCTCGGTGTTCCACAACGTCTACATGGGCCGCCTCGACCGGCGCTCGACCCTGCACAACCTGCGCACGCTGGTCCGGCCGGCGCGGGCCGACGTCGCCGCCGTGGAGGCGATCCTCGACCGGGTCGGGCTCGCAGACCGGCTCTGGGCCCGGGCCGGGGAGCTCTCCGGCGGCCAGCAGCAGCGCGTCTCGGTGGCCCGCGCCCTGTACAACGGCCGGCCGATCCTGGTGGGGGACGAGCCGGTCTCGGCTCTGGACCGCCAGCAGGGCGGCCGGATCCTGGCCGAGCTGGCCCGCGGGCACGAGACCCTGATCCTGGCGCTCCACGACGTGACCCTGGCGCTCGCCCACACCGACCGGATCGTGGTGCTGGAGGCCGGCCGGATCGTCCTCGACGCGCCCTCGTCCGGCCTCGACCCGGCGCGGCTCAGCCCGTTCTACGAGGCCGCCTGATGCGCGCCGGCGCGCTCAAGGCCGCCCTCCTGCCGCGGCCGGGCTACGCGGCGGCGAGCCGCTGGTTCTTGGCCGCGGCGCTCGCCGGCCTGCTGGTGGCGGACCTGCAGGTCACGACGCTCCACCCCTTCGCCGACCTCGCCCGGCTCCTCGACGGCCTGGTCCGGCCGGATTTCCTCGCCGTCGAGGGCTGGAGCGTCGTCACCACGGTGGCCTTCGCGATGCTCGGCGTCGGGCTCGGGGCCGGGACGGGGCTGCTGCTCGCCATCCCGTTCGCCCGCTCGCGCGCCGTCCGGCTCGCCTGCGCGGGCCTGCGCGCCGTCCACGAGCTGTTCTGGGCGCTGCTGCTGATGCAGGTCTTCGGCCTGTCGGCGACCACCGGCGTGCTCGCCATCGCGCTGCCCTACGCGGGCATCTGCGCCAAGGTCTACGCCGAGCTGATCGAGGAGGCCGACCTCGCGGCGCTCCGGGTCCTGCCCGCGGGCACCGGCGCGGTCTCGGCGTTCCTGTACGCGCGCCTGCCCGAGGTGGCCGGGCGGATGCGCGACTACACCCTCTACCGCCTGGAATGCGGCCTGCGCTCCAGCCTCGTGCTCGGCTTCATCGGCCTGCCGACCATGGGCTTCGCCTTCGAATCCGCCTTCCGCCAGGGCCGCTACGCCGAGGCCGGGGCGCTGCTCCTGATCTTCTACGCGCTGATCGGCACGCGGCGGCTCTGGGTGCGCGCCCGGACCCTGCCCGTCCTCCTCGTCGGCGCCGCGCTGGCGCTGCCGCCGACCGTCGGCAGCGCGGCGATCGGCCCGAGCCTCGCCCGCTTCCTCGGCCACGACGTCGTGCCGGCCCCGCTCCGGGGCGCGCCGCTCGCCGAGCCCGAGACCTGGGCGCGGCTCTGGTCGTGGCTGCGCCCGATCCTGACCGAGCAGGTCCTGCCCGGCACCGCCCAGACCCTGGTCCTGGCGCAGATCGCCCTGGCCGCCACCGCGCTCGGGGCCCTCGTCCTGTTCCCGCTGACCGCGCGGCGCTTCGCCGGCCCGGTCGGGCGGCCCCTGGGGCGGGCGCTACTCGTGGTGGTGCGCTCCACGCCGGAATACATGCTGGCCTATGTGGGCCTGCAGCTGCTCGGCCCCTCGATGCTGCCGGCGATCCTGGCGCTGGCGCTGCACAATGCCGGCATCGTCGCCTACCTGATGGGCCGGCACGCCGACGCGATCCCCTACCGGGCCGACGCGCCGCGGGGCCTCGACCTCTACGCCTACGAGACCGTGCCGCGACTCTACGGGCAGTTCCTGGCCTACCTGCTCTACCGCTGGGAGCTGATCCTGCGGGAGAGCGCGATCTTCGGGATCCTGGGGGTCGCGACGCTCGGCTTCTACGTGGACGCCGCGATCTCGGAACTGCGCCTCGACGTGGCCGTCGTGCTGATCGCCGCCACCGCGCTGGTGACGGTGGCGGTCGACGCCTTCTCGCGGGCCCTGCGCCGGTCCCTGCGGATCGACGCCCTGCCGACCCGGCTGTCGGGCCCGCAGCCGATCACCGGGGCGGAGGCTGCGGACGGCTGATCCGGGCGCCGCCGTCCTCGCGGGCGCAGCGAAGCAATCCAGCAGCGCCACGCCCGCCGATGTCGCGCTGCCCTGGATCGCCTCGCTACGCTCGCGATGACGGGGCTGGTCACCATGCTGCGGGCGGTCGCCAACGGGACCGCCCGAGCCGCCTCACCACCTGTAGCTGACCTTCGCCAGCACCCGCCGGGCGTCGCCGTAGAAGCACGACACGTTCGACTGGCAGGAGGCGACGTAGCGCCGGTCGGCGAGGTTCGAGGCGTTCACCTGGAAGCGCCAGTTCTCGTAATCGTAGTGCACCTGCGCGTCGAACAGCACGTAGTCGGGTACCCGCAGGGTGTTGCCGACGTCCGCGAACGAGCTGCCGACGTAGCGCACGCCGCCGCCGAAGCCGAAGCCGCGCCACGGCCCGAGCGGGATGGTGTAGTCGGCGAACAGCGAGGCCAGGGTCTGGGGGATGTTGACCGGCGTCTTGCCGACCCGCACCGGGTCGGCATCCCGCTCGGTGGTGAAGTCGAACTTGGTGAAGGACGCCACGAGGTTGAGGCCGTCGGCGACGTTGGCGACGAGCTGCGCCTCGAAGCCGGTGGAGCGCACCGCGCCGACCTGCGTCTGGAAGATCGTGTTCACCGGGTTGGGGGTGAGCACGTTGTTGCGGTGGATGTCGAAGCCCGCCAGCGTCAGGAAGTAGCCCTGGCCGGGCGGCTCGAACTTGACGCCGCCCTCGACCTGATCGCCGGTATCGGGCCTGAAGGTGCGGTTGTTGATGTCCACGCCGATCTGGGGCTGGAACGAGGTCGCGTACATGATGTAGGGCGCGAGGCCGAAGTCGAAGTTGTAGATCGCCGCCGCCCGGTAGGTGAAGGCGCTGTCGTTGCGGCCGTTGGTGTTGGCGGGCGTCAGGCGGTCGTAGACGGTGTTCTGGACGAAGTCCTGGCGGCCGCCGAGGATCAGGGTCAGCTCCGGCGTGAGCTTGATCTGGTCCTGGAAGTAGAGGCCGACCTGCTGGAACGAGTTGGCGTTGATCAGGTAGGGCGAGGCCGAGACCGCCTGTGGGCCGTAAGAGGGCGCGAGGATGTTGAGGTCGGGGCCGGGGAAGCCCGAGGCCTGGTTGTCGTGGATCTGGAAGTTCCGGTACTCGACGCCCATCAGGAAGTCGTGGCGGAAGAAGCCGTCGGAGAACTTGGCCTCGGCCTGCGTGTCGACGTCGAGCTGCGCGATCTTGGCGGAATCGCGGAACAGGTAGCGGCCGAGCCGGGTCTGGAGCGGGTCGGTGTAGCCGAGCTGGCCGATATAGGAATTCTGGTAGCTCTGCGTGTAGGCGTAGCGGGCGTTCTGGCGCACCGCCCAGGTGTCGTCGAAGACGTGCTCGAACTCGTAGCCGATGAAGGCCTGGTCGCGCTGGAAGGTGTTGAAGCCGGCGTCGCCCACGTTGAGCGAGCGCGGGATGCGCAGGCCGAGCACGGTCGGCCGGGCCGTGCCGTAGTAGGGCAGGAAGTTCGCCGTCACCGCCGTGTTGTCGTGCTGGAAGCTCGACAGGACCGTGAACTTGGTCGACCCGTCCGGCTTGTAGGTGAAGGCCGGGGCGATGTAGTAGCTGTCGTCCGGCGCGCCCTGGACCTGCGTGCCGCCGTTGCGGGCGTAGCCGGTCAGGCGGGTGAACCAGTGCCCCTCGGCGTCGGCCGGGCCGCCGACGTCGAAGGCGGCGTAGCGCTGGTCGAAGGAGCCGCCGCCGACCTCGATGAGCCCGAACGGGGTCTCGGTCGGGCGCTTGCTGATCTGGTTGATCAGGCCGCCGGGATTGCCGGCGCCGAACAGCACCGCGGAGGGACCGCGCAGCACCTCGATGCGCTCCAGCCCGAACGTGTTCACCCGGCTGTAGGCGAAGCCGTAGTTCAGGAGCTGCAGGCCGTTGAGGTAGAGGCCGTAATCGCTGACCACGAAGCCGCGGAGCTGGAAGAAGTCGAGGCGCGTGTCGGCGCCGAAGGTGCCCGCGTAGGTGCCGGCGACGTACTGGGTCGCCTGGGTGAGGGTCTGGGCGTTCTGGGTGTCGAGCTGCTGCCGGCCCACGACGGTGATCGATTGCGGGGTCTCGATCAGCGGGGTGTTGGTCTTGGTCGCGGTCGCCGAGCGCCGGGCCACGTAGCCGTCGATCGGGCCGGTCGGGCTCTCCGCCCCCCGCACGGGCGCGCCGGCGCGGACCGCGGAGGCCGGGCCGCCCTGGCCGGTGACGCTCAGCTCCTCGAGTTGCACGCTGCCGCCGGCCGGCGGGTTGGCGCCGCCGCGGCGCGGCGCCGCGTCCTGGGCGAGGCTCGGCGCCGCCTGCGCCATCACGGCGAGCGAGGCGCCCGCGAGCAGGGCGCGCAGGGGCAGGCGGGGGAGGGGGTGGGCGGCTCTCATGGTCTCTTGCCGGATGCGACGCTGCGGGCAGCCGGCCGCGCGCGCCGGATTCGCCTCCGACGTCTCAGCCGCGCTGTTTAGAATTGTGATAAAGTACTGTAATACTTGATCTTTCTATACACCGGACTACGGACAGCCGCGCGCGGCCGCAAGCGGCCTTCACGCGGAAGGCGACGGCTGTTGCCGTAGCGACACGTATCGGTGGTGCGGCGGAAGCGGTCCCGCGGGGCTACTTCACGCGGCCCGCGAGCCAGCCGGCCAGGACGTCCGCGACGGCGTCGCTGTTCGTCTCCAGCATCATCATGTGGCCGTTGCCGCGGAGGCCCTGGTCGGCCAGCCGGACCACGTCCGGCCTGGCGCCGGCCTGGGTCAGGAACGCGACCGTGCAGTCGTCGTAGGTGGCGTGGAAGGAGGCCTCCGCGGTCACCACCACGGCCGGCACCTTGGCGAGGTTCGGCAGGGTCCGGACGGGCTCGCCCTGCAGCCAGCAGCGGATCCGCCCGTCCGCCGCCTTGTCGGGCCGGGACTCGGATCCCTTGGCCTGCTGCGCCACCGTCAGGTCCTCGGGCGCCTTCACCGGAGGGTCGAAGGTCAGCGGCATGCGGGTCAGCCCGTAGGCGCGGGCGCGCCCGTCACCGGTCTTCTCCCAGAACTCCTTGCCGCCGCGGAACTGCACGTCGAAGAAGGGCGGGCCGTTCGGCTCGACGGCGACGTGCGCCTTCACGAGGTCCGGCCGCGCGTCCGAGGCCGCCCAGCCGAACAGGGCCGCCTGGCCGTGGGTGACCAGGATCGCCGGCCCGATCTTGTCGAGGAGCGCCACCAGCGCGGGGTCGACCCATTCCTCGGTCTGCTGGCTGTTGGCGAGGAACGGGACCTGGCTCGCGAAGAACTGGTCGAAGGCGGCGTTGCCCTGCACGCCGGGCCCCTCCGGCCAGCGGGTGTGGAGCTTGGCCTGCGGGTAGAGGTCGTAGACCTCCGGGGCCGTGTGGGTGCGCTCCAGGCTGCGGGTGCCGAGCCGGTCGTAGGGCCCGTAGACCTCCGGGTTGGTGCCCGAGCGCCCGCGCCCGACCTGATCGACCACGTAGACCTGGTAGCCCTTCTCGACGAAGCGCTGCACCCAGCCGGGGCGGCCGTCCGCGGTGGCGAGGTAGTTCACGCCGGTCTGGGCGAGGCCGTGCACCATCACCACCGGGTAGGGCTGCGTGATCCGGGCCGGGGTGCGCGACTGCACGAACATCTGGCCGACCATCACGGTCTTGTCGCCGAGCTTCTGGTAGCGGCCGCCGATGTAGAAGTAGCCGGCGCGGGTCACCGGCTCGGCCGGGCCCGGCGGGGCGGGGGCGGGGGCGGGCGCCGCCGGCTGGGACGGGGCATTCGAAGGGGGCGCGGGCTGGGCCGGGACGGCCCCCTGGGCCCGGGCGGGACCCGCGGCCAGCCCCGCGATCAGCCCGGCCCCCAGCCCGGCGGCCAGGATCAGCCCCTGACCGGCGCGGCGCGCCGCGCGGGTGCCGCTCGCGATGCCGTCCGCGATACCGCCCGCGATGCCGCTGCCGGCCATGCCGTCTCTCCCGGATGCGCGCCGCTCCGCGCCGGCGCTTATTGCGGGAAACGGAACGTTCGGCCAGCCGGGAAAGCTGCACGGTCCCGCGCGATCACGCCCCGGTCGGACGAAGCGTCGCGGTAACCTGAATCGCGGTCGAGCCCGGCCCTCCGCGCATGCCAGGCGCGACCGCGGCGGTGCTGGCGCGGCGCGGGCGGCGCGCCCACCTTGGGGAAGCACCGGCGCCACCAGCGGCGCCCCCCGCCCGGATCGCCCGCGGCGGGGCGAAGCCAAGGACTCCCGCCGTGGATCCCGAAACCGCCAAGACCCTGGTCTCCGCCGCCCTGGTCGCGTCCATCACCCTGTTCAGCCTCGTGTCGCTCCAGGCGTTCGTCGCCCAGATCCTGGCCGACCTCCGCGACGCCGGATCCGCCCCGAAGGCCGTGCCGGTCCCGGTCCGCGCCGACCGCCGGGATCCGCCGCAGGCCTGACCGGCCGGGCGCCGATCAGGCCCCGTCCTGCCGGGCCCGCTCCCGCAGGATGAACTTCTGCACCTTGCCGGTGGAGGTCTTGGGCAATTCGCCGAAGATCACGTGGCGGGGGAGCTTGTAGGAGGCCAGCCGCCCGCGGCACCACTGGATCAGCTCGTCGGCCGTGGGGGTCGCGCCGGCCTTGAGCTCGACGAACGCGCACGGGGTCTCGCCCCATTTCTCGTCGGGCCTCGCCACCACCGCGGCCGCGGCCACCGCCGGGTGCTTGAACAGGGCGTCCTCGACCTCGATCGACGAGATGTTCTCGCCCCCCGAGATGATGATGTCCTTCGAGCGGTCCTTGAGCTGCACGTAGCCGTCCGGGTGCTTCACCCCGAGGTCGCCGGTGCGGAACCAGCCGCCCGCGAACGCGGCCTGCGTGGCGGCGGGATTCTTGAGGTAGCCGCGCATCACCACGTTGCCGCGCATCATCACCTCGCCGATCGTCGCCCCGTCGGCGGGCACCGGCTCCAGCGTCTCCGGGTCGCGGACGTCGAGGGCCTCGAGCACCGGGTAGCGCACGCCCTGGCGGGCCTTCCTGGCCGCCCGCTGGTCGGCGGCGAGCGCGTCCCAGTCGGCGTGCCAGGCGTTGACCACCGCCGGCCCGTAGCTCTCGGTCAGGCCGTACAGGTGGGTCACGTCGAACCCGGCCTCCGACATGCCGGCCAGCACCGCCTCCGGCGGCGGCGCGGCGGCGGTGAAGAAGGCGACGCGGCGGGGCAGGTCGCGGCGCTCGGCGTCGGGGGCGTTGATCAGCATCTGCATGACGATCGGCGCGCCGCAGAGATGCGTGACCCCGTGCTCGGCCATCAGCCGGTACATCGCCTCGGCCCGCACCTGCCGCAGGCAGACATGGGTCCCGGCCACGATCGACAGGGTCCAGGGGAAGCACCAGCCGTTGCAGTGGAACATCGGCAGGGTCCAGAGATAGACCGGGTGCTGGCCGAGCCCGCCCGTGATGACGTTGCCGAGGGCCAGCAGCGCCGCCCCGCGATGGTGGTAGACCACGCCCTTCGGGTCGCCGGTGGTGCCCGACGTGTAGTTCAGGGTGATCGCGTCCCACTCGTCGTCGGGCAGACGCCAGTCGTGCTCCGGGTCGCCCCCGGCCAGGAAGGCCTCGTAGTCGGTCGCGCCCAGGCGGGCGCCCGGGCCGTCGTACTCGGGATCGTCGACGTCGATCACGAAAGGCTTGGGCTCCAGCCCCTCCAGGGCCGCGGCGGCCGTCCGGGAGAACTCGCGGTCGGTGATCAGCACCGTCGCCTCGCCGTGCTGCAGGCAGAAGCGGATCGCGTCGGCGTCGAGGCGGGTGTTGAGGGTGTTGAGCACCGCCCCGGTCATCGGCACGCCGTAGTGGCACTCGATCATCTCGGGGGTGTTGGCGAGCAGCGCCGCCACGGTGTCGCCGCGGCCGATCCCGCGCGCCGCCAGCGCCGAGGCGAGGCGGCGGGCGCGGGCGTAGACCTCCCGGTAGGAGCGCCGCAGGGGGCCGTGGACCACCGCCAGGTGGTCGGGAAACACCCGCGCGGCCCGGTCCAGGTAGAGCAGGGGCGTCAGCGGCTGGTGGTTGGCCGGGACGCGGTCGAGGTCGCGGTCGTAGATCGTGTCGCGGGCCATCCCCGTCCTCCCGGCAAAGTATTGCCGGGACAGTAGCTTGCCGGAACGGGCGCGATCAATCGGTCCGGCGGGGCTTCCGCACCGGCGGCCCGGTGCGGGCTGCGTGGCGGGCTGCGTGGCGCGCCGAATCGCGCGCCGAGCCGCGCGCTCAGTGGCGCGGCTCGTCCTCGGGCTCGGGCAGGAAGCGGGCGAGCTCGAACCCGATCTCGATCATCAGGTGCTCGATCCGGTCGGTGAGCGTCGGCCGGTGCAGGGCGCGGGCGAGGTCGCGCAGGGCGATGACGTGCTCGGCCATCCGGTTCACCACCCGCTCGCTCTGCACGAGGTTGGCGGCCTGCTCCTCGGTGCGGTCGATGGCGATGCCGCGCCCGCGGGTCGCCCCGCCGGTCGGGTCCCGCTCGATCCGGCCGCGCATCAGCAGCGTGCGGATCCCGGTGCGCGTGTCCCTCGTGCGGAACTCCGCCTCGACGGGGCCGCCGGTCTCGGCCACCGCGTGGAGGTAGCTCTCGATCCGGACGCGGTCCTCGGGATGGGTGCGGTCGAGGAAGGCCTCCAGGGACACGCCGGCGGCCGCCGCCTCGGGGTCCAGGCCGAGCAGATCCGCGAGCGGGGCCGAGAGCGCCAGCTGCCCCGCCCAGTAATCGTGGGCCCAGGTGCCCACGACGCCGGAGGCCTCCAGAATGGATTGCGGGATCGGGGCTTCGGACATGCCATTCCTCGATGGGGCGATCCTTGTCTTTAAACTTGAGGTTTTCACCCCCACCAAGCTCCTCGTCTCACCCGCGCTCACGCTACGGTATCCGGGCGTCGCTGGAAAGGCTGTTAACCCTCTATATGCCAAGAATCTTAACTTGAAGTTTAGACCGCTGTCCTGCGGCCGCACTGGGCGGGGATATCCGCGACGGACCGTGGTCTTAACGGCTCGTTAACCATGCCGGCCCCAAGCTGTGCCCGGACATCCTTGGGTCACAGGATCGCGGCACACCGCGAATCCCATACCTGAGGTTGGCACAGACGGCGCGGCGACCGGCGGTTGCGGGCGCCCGGACGGATGGATGGGGCCTTCTGGAGGACGCCCGGGATGAAAGCGATCACCTTCGTCACGCAGAAGGGCGGCAGCGGCAAGAGCACGCTGTGCATCTCCCTGGCGGTGGCCGCCCGGGAGGCGGGCCACACGGTCTGCATCCTGGAGATGGACCGGCAGGCCACGATCTCCGACTGGCTGGACCACCGCACGGCCGACGGTCCCGAGGTGGCGCAGATCGACGCCACCCAGATCGACGCCGTGATGGAGCGCCTGCGCGACTCCGCCTACGACTACGTGTTCATCGACACGCCCGGCGTCGATTCCACCGGCACCCTCTCGGCGATCCGCGCCGCGGACCTGTGCATCATCCCGTGCCGGCCGACCCCCGCGGACCTGCGGGCGTTCAAGCCGACCCTGGCCGCCGTCTACCGGCTCGAGAAGAAGTTCGCCTTCGTGCTGAACCAGACCCCGCCGCGCTCCTACCGGGTCCGCGACGCCGCGGACGGGCTCGCGGTGCTCGGCATCCTGCCCGACGTGAACATCGTCGCCCGCACCGACCACCAGGACGCGATCGGCCTCGGCCAGGGCGTCACCGAGTTCAACCCCAAGGGCCAGGCCGCCGGCGAGGTCCGCCGCCTCTGGTCCTGGATCGAGCGCCGCACGCAGTCCCTGAGGACGGGCCAGCATGTCCAAGCCGCCTAAGCTCAGCCTCGCGGCGATCGTGGCGTCGGCGAGCCCGCCGGCCCGGCCCCTGGCGGCCCGGCCGCAGGGCGCCGAGATCGTGTCGCTCACCCTCGCGCCCCCGGCGCCGAAGCAGGCGGCCACGCTCAAGCAGCGCGCCCGCCAGATGTCGGTCTACCTGGAGCCGCCGGTCTACGACCAGCTGCGCGACCTCGCCTACGCCGAGCGGACCAAGATGCACGCGCTGATGCTGGAAGGCCTCGACCTGCTGTTCAAGCAGCGCGGCGCCCAGTCGATCGCGCAGCTCACCGACACGCAGTCCCGCTGAGGGCGGGCCGGGCCCGCGCCCGGGGCGGCGCGGCCGCTCCGGGCCGTGCCGCTGCCGCGCGTGCGGCGGCCGCGCCACCGCGCCGGCGCCGGGCACTGACGACGGTTCCGCCTTCCCGGCGCGCCCCGGCGCCCCGGAAGGGCGGCGCGGCCCAACCCGCGCGCCGCCTCCGCACCGGCCCTGTCGTGAGGCGTCGCGATCCTGACCTCGCCCCGCTCCCACACGGAAACTCGGGGCGCCGCGCCCCGGGTCGGTCGGATGCGCGCGCCGCCACGATCTTGAAAACTCCGTTCTCGGACAGAGGCTTGCCCGCCGATCCGCGCGCATCGCTCGAGATCTGGGCGGCCGGATGGCCCGCTCCCTGAACCCGGCCGGGCCCCATCGTTCAGGCTTCCTTTACGCGACCGCTACAAATCTGGGTGGACTGGTCGCGGCCCTGTGCACGCGGCCGGCTCCGGTCCGGTCGGGCCCCGGTCACGCGTAGAGTTTGGTGAACCCCACGATGGTGCGCACGACGCTTCCCCGGCCGGCGCGCCTCGCCCTGCGGCTCATGGCCGTCTCGGGCGTGGCCCTGGCCACGGCCAACTGCGCGACCTCGCCCCAGCAGAAGCTCGTCGCCGGGAACGGGATCGACCCGAAATACGGGGTCAAGGCGAGCCCGCGCCTCTACAACGAGGGCGACGTGATCCCGAAGGGCGGCGGGCGGCGCTACACCGGCAAGCCCTACGTGGTGGCCGGCCAGACCTACGTGCCGAAGGAGAACCCGAACGGCTACGTGCGCGAGGGGCTGGCCTCCTGGTACGGCTCGGCCTTCCACGGCCGCATGACCGCCAACGGCGAGGTCTTCGACCGCCACTCGATCGCCGCCGCCCACCCGACCCTGCCGCTGCCGAGCTACGCCCGGGTGACGAACCTCGACAACGGCTACTCGATGCTGGTGCGCGTCAACGACCGCGGCCCCTACCATGCCGGCCGGGTCATGGACGTGTCGGAGGAGGCGGCCGACGCGCTGGGCTTCCACCGCAGGGGCACCGCGCGGGTGCGCGTCGAGTATGTCGGCAAGGCCTCGGTGGCCGGCAGCGACGACCGCAAGCTCCTCGCGAGCCTGCGCACCGACGGCCGGCCGGCCGGCCGCTCGACCGTGATGGTGGCCGATCTCGGCCCGACGGAGGACACGGAGCGCTACACGCGCTCCGCCCCGGCGCTGGCCTTCAAGCCCGCCCAGGAGGCGGAGGAGGCCGAGAAGGCGCCCGCCGAGGCCCCGGCCACCCGGCCCGAGCGGACGGCGCCGGTGCGCGCGCCGATCGTGCTGGCCTCGGCCGCCGTGACGGTCCCGGCGGCCGTGCAGCCCACCGCCCCGCGGGTGCGCGAGTTCCGGCCCGCCCCCGTGCCGGCCGTCGCGGCCAGGGGCGGCGGCGCCGGGACCCTGAAGGTCGCGGGTCTCAACCCGGCCCTCGCCCCGGCCCTCACCCCGGCCGCGCCGCCGGCGCACGGTCATGCCGCCGGAAAGCCCGGCCCGAAGGCCGGCCCGGCGCCCGCCGAGGCCCGCGGCCGGGCGGCGCCGGCGCCCGCGCCCGTGAAGCTCGCCAGGGCGCCGTCCGGACCGTCGACTTCCCCGCACGCCGCGTCCCCGGCCGCGATGCCGGCCGCGGCCAAGCTCGCCATGGCCCGCCTCGCGGCGGCGCCCGCCAAGGCGGCCGGGACTGCCTCCGCCAACGCCAACGCCAACGCCAACGCCAAGACGTCCCCCAAGGCCCCCGCCGCCAAGGGGCCGGCCAACAAGACCGCCGCGAAGGCGGGACACGCCCGCCTCGCCGGGATCTACTGACGGCGGCTCCGGGGTCCGGCGTGGACCCGCCCGGACCGCCCGACGGATCCGGCGGCCGACCCGGCGGCCGATGCGGCATTTCGCATTCGATCCGGCGCCGAAACCGTAATATGGTCACGCTTGTTATTGGGATACGGCCGGGATGCTTCCGGCCCGACGGCAGGCGCGGGACGGAACGGTGATGCGCAGACCCCTTCTCACCCTTCTCGCGGCCGCCTGCGCGCTGGGCGCCGGCCTCGCCGCCGCCGCCGCGCAGGGCTTCCAGACCGCGGCCCCGCACGCGATCCTGATCGACGCCGATTCCGGCTCGGTCCTGTTCGAGAAGGCCGCCGACGAGCGGTTCTCGCCGGCCAGCATGGCCAAGCTGATGACCACCGACATCGTGTTCGAGGCGCTGAAATCCGGCCGCCTGTCGATGGACACGGAGTTCACCGTCACCGAGGACGCGTGGAAGCGCGGCGGGGCCGGGGGCGGCGGCTCGTCGATGTTCGCGCAGGTCAACAGCCGCATCAAGATGTCGGACCTGCTGCGCGGCCTGATCGTACAGTCGGGCAACGACGCGGCCATCACCATCGCGGAGAACATGGCCGGCTCCGAGGAGGCCTTCGCCGGGCTGATGAACCAGCGCGCCAAGGAGATCGGGCTGACGAACTCGACCTTCCGCAACGCCACCGGCTACTCGGCGCCCGACCAGAAGGTCACGGCCCGGGACATGGCGAAGCTCGCGCTGCACATCATCGACACCTACCCGGACTACTACAAGATCTTCGCCGAGAAGGAGTTCACCTGGAACAAGATCCGCCAGCAGAACCGCAACCCGCTGCTCGCCCTCGACATCGGCGCGGACGGGCTCAAGACCGGCTACCTGGAGGAATCCGGCTACGCGCTCACCGGCTCGGCGGTGCAGAACGGCCAGCGGCTGGTGCTGGTGGTCTCGGGCCTCAAGACCGCCCGGGACCGCGCCTCCGAGGCGCGCAAGCTGATGGAGTGGGGGTTCCGCGCCTTCGAGCCCCGGCAGGTCTTCGCGCCGGGCGAGACCGTGGCCGAGGCCTCGGTGTTCGGCGGCCAGTCGGGCTCGGTGCCGCTGGTGGCGAAGAAGCCCGTGCGGGTGCTGCTGCCGCGGGGCTCCAGCGACCGGGTCAGCGCCCGGGCGATCTATACCGGGCCGCTCATCGCCCCGGTGGAGGAGGGCCAGCGGGTCGGGATCCTGCGCGTCCAGCGCGGCGACACCGTCGCCCTCGACCAGCCGCTCTTCGCCGGCGCCGCGGTGGAGCCCGGCACCCTGTCGCAGCGGGCGATGGACGCGGCGCTGGAATTCGGCACCGGCCTCGTCCGCAAGGCCTTCGACCGGGCCGGCAAGGGCGGGGACAAGGGAACCGACAAGGGGGCCGACAAGGGTGCTGCCGGGGCGGCCAACCCGTCGTGACGGCGCGCGCGTGACCGGGCCGTCGTCCGGGGATCCCGCCGCGGCGGGCGGCACCTTCATCACCGTCGAGGGCGGGGAGGGGGCCGGCAAGTCGACCCAGATCGCCCGCCTCGCCGCGACCCTGCGCGCGCGCTCGGGGCGGCCCGTCTGCGTGACGCGCGAGCCCGGCGGCTCGCCGCGGGCGGAGGAGATCCGCACGGCGCTGCTCGACGGCGTCGCCAAGCCCTACGGCCCCTTCGCGGAGGCCCTGCTGTTCAGCGCCGCCCGAATCGACCATCTCGACCGGCTGATCCGCCCGGCGCTCCGCCGGGGCGAGACCGTGCTCTGCGACCGGTTCATCGACTCGACCCGGGCCTACCAGGGCGCCGCCGGGGGGCTCGATCCCGGGCTCGTGGACGCCCTGGAGCGGGTCGTCGTCGGCCCGACCCGGCCCGACCTCACCCTGATCCTCGACCTCGCCCCCGAATCCGGCCTCGCCCGCGCGGCCGGGCGCGGCGCCCGGACGGGGCAGGGGGCCGACCGGTTCGAGGCCGAGGCCCTCGACTTCCACGTCCGGCTGCGGGAGGCCTTCCTGGCGATCGCCCGAGCGGAACCGGAGCGCTGCGCGGTGATCGACGCGTCCCGCGACCCCGACGCGGTCGAGGCGGCGATCCGCGCCGCCGTCGCGTCCCGGCTGCCGGCGCTCCTGCCCGACCGGCCGGCGGGGGCGGGCCGGAGCGGCGACGCCGCGTGAGCGGCGGCGTGGGCGGGACCAGTCCCGGCCCGACCGGTCCCATCCTGGCCGGCGGCCGTGTAAGCAGTCGCGCGGGCGCGCCGCCCAGATCGGAGCCCGCCGGCCCGCGCCGTGAGACCCACTTCATGAAGCCCGCCCCGTGAGACCCGCCCCGTGAAGCCCACCGACCGCGCCGCCGACGACGTCGAGCCCGGGGACCTCGCCGGGATCCCGCGCCCGCGCGAGACCCTCGGGCTCGTCGGCCACGCGGCCGCGGCCGACGCCTTCGCGGCCGCCATCGCGGCGGGGCGCCTGCACCACGCGTGGCTGATCGGCGGCGCCCCCGGCATCGGCAAGGCGACCCTGGCCTACCGGGTCGCCCGGCGCCTGCTCGCCTACCCCGCGGGCGGGGGCCCGGCGGGCCTCGCCGTGCCGGCGGGCGACGCCGTCCTCGGCAAGGTGGCGGGCCTGTCGCACCCGAACCTCGTAGTCCTGCGCCGTCACCGGATCGCCGGCGCCAAGACGCTGCCGACCAAGATCTCGGTCGACGCGGTGCGCCGCGCCCTCGACCTGTTCGCCTCGACGGCCGCGGATTCCGGCTGGCGCGTCTGCATCCTCGACAGCGCCGAGGACCTGAACGCCAACGCCGCCAACGCCCTGCTCAAGGTCCTGGAGGAGCCGCCGCCCCGCGCGCTGTTCCTGATCCTGTCCCACCAGCCCGGCCGGCTGCTCCCGACCATCCGCTCCCGCTGCCGGGCGCTGATGCTGCGCCCGCTCCCGGCCGAGGACGTCGCCCGGGTGGTGCGCGGCCTGCCCGAGCCCTTCCCGCAGCCGGACGAGACCGCCCTGGCCCGGGCGCTGGCCCAGTGCGAGGGCTCGGTCGCCCGCGCGCTCGCGATGCTCGATCCCGTGACCGCCGGCCTCGTGGCCGAGATCGAGACCCTGCTGGCGCGGGCGCGCACGCCCGACTGGGGCCGGGTGCTCAAGCTCGCCGAGACCCTGGCGGGCCGCGACGCCGAGGCGCGGTTCGAGGCCGCCCAGGACGCGGTGCTGCGCTTCGTCTCGGCCGAGCTCGACCGGCGCCGGGACGAGCCCCCCGCCCGCCTCGCCGCCCTGGTGGAGGTCGCCGACCGGTTCGGCCGCGCCGCCCGGGAGGCGGCGATCTACAACCTCGACCGGCGCCCGGTGGTGCTGTCGCTGTTCGGGGATCTCGCGGCGGTGGCTTAAGGCCCGGCGGGCGCTCCCGTCGGCCCGGGGCCGTGCGGGGAGCCCGGGCTCCGGACGCGCCGCGCAGCGGGACGGCGCCGGGGTCCCGGCCGAGCCCGACCGGCACCGGAGTCGCGGCGTCTCACAGATCCGGCTGGCTGCCGGACAGCCGCAGGGCGGCCGCCTCCCTGTAGGCGCGGGGCGACAGGCCGTGGCGATCCTTGAAGCGCCGCGCGAAATGGGCCTGGTTCGCGAAGCCGCACTCATAGGCCACGAGGCCGATCGAACGGTGCAGGCTGATCGGATCGGAGAGGCGCCTGGCCGCCGCCGCGAGGCGGCGCTCCCAGATCCAGTCGGAGATGTGCTGGCCGCGCTCGTGGAACAGCTCCTGGAGCCGGCGCAGGGACACGCCCATCGCGGCGGCGAGCCGGGGCGGATCGAGGGTCTGGTCGCCGAGATTCGCCTCGACATGGGCCTTGGCGCGCTGGACCACGACGCTGCCGTGCAGGGAATGCGGCACCTCCCGGGCCATCCGATCCGCGAGCGCGGCCGCGATCAGATCCACGCCGATGGTCGCCATGCGCTCCGCCGCCTCGGGGGAGAGCTGCCGGTTCACCCGGAGCAGATCCCCGAAGAAGGTCGTCACCAGGCGGGTCGTGGCCGATCCGGCGGGCATCGTCAGGGCCGCGAACAGCCGGGCCGATCCGAGCATGCCCTCGAGGCGCTCCCGCGGCAGGGCCATGACCAGAGTCTGGCCATCCGTGCGCGCGTCCAGCACGCCCGGGTGATGGTCGATGACGGTGAGGTCTCCCGTCCCCTGCACCGCCTCGCGGCCATGCTGCTGGAAGGTGGACGAGCCGGCGAGACGGAAGTTCACGCGGATCAGCCCGTCAGGCCGGCGCCGGACCGTATCGGCGGTGATCGTGGTCGTGAGGGCGCTCTGGGTGATCCGGCTGAATGTCAGCGGGCCGACGGCGCCGATCTCGATCTCGCCCGCGAACGGCCCGTCGGCGCGCCGGCGCTGCTCGATCGGCCCGATCCGTTCGGCGACGACCTCCTGCCAGAGCTTGAAGCGCGTCCGGGGATGTGTCCCGGCCGTCGAGAAGACCCGGAGCATCAGGCCGCTCGGAGAGGCGCTGGCGCGCGCCCTCCGGAGGACCCGTCCGTTGCGCGGAGCCGGGTGCCCCGAAGCGTGACCTGAAGACAACTCATCGACGACAGATAGATCACATCACCCCCATATTCGATCGACCAATTCAGCAATAACTGATTTCTTTTCTCGATGATTAGTAATATATCGAATGTTCGCCGATCGTCCGTCCGATCCCTATAGAGACTTTGTCGGCAAAGATCCGGCAATACCGATTCGAATCGCTCATATGTCACGATTCTGCGTCCCTCAAGCTCTGAGAAAAACTTAGCGAACGGATCTGCGTCCGCTGGCGCTCGGCATTCCGGGCCGATGTGACGTCGATGGCGGCCGTGCGCGGTGCACCGATCCGGAGGCGCGACGGAACGCCGGCAGGGCTCGGCCCCTGTGACGGTGCCAGCGGCCGATGGTTCTTCGGCACCGACGTCCTTGCGAGCGGAGCGAAGCGAGCCAGGGTCGCGCCCCGCTCAATGACGTCGCGCCGCCCTCTCGTCGCTTCGCTGCGTTCGCGAGGGCGGAGAGGCGCGCGTCGACCGAGCCGCGCGGCTCAGTTTTCCTTGACAATGTTCCTATTTTGTGCTTCCTGACCGCACCTGTCCGCGGCGTCCCGGGAGCGATCCCGGGGCATCCTTCGGGGGCCCGCCCGGTGGCTGACCGGGCGGGTCCGGGGACGGGGCGGCGCCCGCGTCGGTGGCTCTCAGCCGCCATCGCCCCGGGCGGCGGACCGGTGCGGGGCGTGCCTCGGACGCGGGCGTGAGACCGGGCGGCACTGTGCCCGGCGGGGTGAGGAAATGCCCCCGCGCCGACCCGCGTCTGGGCCGAACCTGAGCGACCTGCGGACCCGCCCACTACGAGGCGGGGGACGGCTGGAAGGCCACGGCGCCGATGCGGGTTCCGGAGGTGCGGGCACGGCGTGCGCGCACCTCGCCCGAGACCGCTGACGGGGAGTCGCAGGACCGGGACGCCGGAGACGCCGCGACGAGAAAGACGGCACCGGCCGGGGCAGGCGCCCGGCCGATGCCGCGGGGCGCCGCGGGGATCGGATCCCGCGCGTACCTGGCCGACACCTGGGTTCCCGCGGCGTCCCGCGTCCCTCGTGCGGTTTCCCGGGCCATGCCCCCGGCGCCACGAGCGCGCGGGGACGATGACGCGTGTCCGGCACCGGTGGGGATTCGCCCCGCGTCCCCGGCCGGGCACCGCGCCCGCGGGCCGCGACGGTTGCGTCCCGGCGCGGGCCGCGCGACAACGCGGGCAGCTTCCCGCGCTCATCCGGAACACCACAGACGTGACGTCCAACGCCCCGGCGAATCCCCGAAAGACCTTCGGTCTCTCGACCGCGATCTCCTACCCCAACGGCGCGCCCCATATCGGCCACGCCTACGAGGTGATCGCCGCCGACGCCGTCGCGCGCTTCCACCGGCTCGACGGCTACGACGTGCTGTTCTCCACCGGGACCGACGAGCACGGGCTGAAGATCCAGCAGGCCGCGACCCGGGCCGGCACCAGCCCACGCGCCTTCGTGGACGGCACCGCCGCCCGGTTCCAGGCCATGGCCGACCGGATGGACTGCGCCTACGACCGCTTCATCCGCACCACCGAGCCCGACCATTACGCGGCCGCCCAGGAGATCTGGCGGCGGATGGAGGCCAACGGCGACATCTACCTCGACAAGTATGCCGGCTGGTACTCGGTCCGCGACGAGGCCTACTACGACGAGTCCGAGACCCGGCTCCTCGAGGACGGCAGCCGCCGCAGCCTCGCCACCGACACGCCGGTCGAGTGGATGGAGGAGGAGAATTTCCTGTTCCGGCTCTCCGCCTACCAGGACAGGCTGCTGACGCTCTACGACGAGCAGCCCGGCTTCATCGGGCCGGAGACCCGGCGGAACGAGGTGGCGAGCTTCGTGCGTTCCGGCCTCAAGGACCTCTCGGTCAGCCGCACCAATTTCGACTGGGGCGTGCCGGTGCCCGGCCATCCGAACCACGTCATGTACGTGTGGGTCGACGCGCTCACCAATTATCTCACCGTCACCGGCTTCCCCGACGATTCGAGCCCGAGAAAAAGATTCTGGCCGATGGATCTGCACATCATCGGCAAGGACATCGTCCGGTTCCACGCGGTCTACTGGCCGGCCTTCCTGATGTCGGCCGGGCTGCCCCTGCCCAGGCGGGTCTTCGGCCACGGCTTCCTGCTCTCCAAGGGCGAGAAGATGTCGAAGTCGCTCGGCAACGTCCTCGACCCGTTCGAGCTCGCCGACACCTACGGGGTCGACCCGGTGCGCTACTTCGTGCTGCGCGAGGTGCCGTTCGGCGGCGACGGCAGCTACAGCCACGAGGCGATCATCGGCCGGATCAACGCCGACCTCGCCAACGACCTCGGCAACCTCGCCCAGCGCTCGCTCTCGATGGTCGCCAAGAACTGCGACGGCGCGGTGCCGGATCCCGGCGCCCTGGACGCGGCCGACACGGCCCTGCTGGCCCAGGCCGACGCCCTGCCGGCGCGGGCCCGGGACCTCATCGGCGAGCTCGCGCTCCACACCGTCCTGGCCGAGATCTGGGCCGTGGTCGCGGAGGCCAACCGCTACTTCGCCGCCCAGGAGCCGTGGAAGCTGCGCAAGTCCGACCCGGCGCGGATGAGCGCGGTGCTCTACACGACGCTGGAGAGCCTGCGCGTCTTCGGCATCCTGACCCAGCCCTTCGTGCCGGGGGCGGCGGCCAAGCTCCTCGACCTGCTGGCGGTGCCGGCCGACCGGCGCATTCTCGCCGATGTGGGGGAGGGGGGCCGGCTCGTGCCCGGCACGGCGCTCCCCGCCCCCGCGCCGATCTTCCCGCGCTTCGAGCGCCCCGAGACGCCCTCCGCTTGAAGACCCTTGCCGCCTGAGACCCTTGCCGCCTGAGACCCTTGCCGCCTGAGACCCTTGCCGCCCGACGGCCCCGAGACCCGATGCTCATCGACAGCCACTGCCATCTCGATTTCCCGGACTTCGCCGCCGACCTCCCGGGCGTGATCGCCCGCGCCAGGGCCGCCGGCGTCACGGGCATGCTCACGATCGCCACCCGGGTCGCCAAGACCGGCACCTACCGGGCGATCGCCGAGGCCCATCCCGAGGTCTGGCACACGATCGGCACCCATCCCCACGGGGCCGCCGAGGAGCCGGACGTCGCCGCCGAGACGATCGCGGGCCTCGCCCAGGCCAGCCCGCGCTGCGTCGGGATCGGCGAGGCCGGCCTCGACTACCACTACACCGACGCCGCCCCCGAGGCCGTGCAGGAGCGGGTGCTGCGCGCCCACATCGCGGCGGCCCGGCTCTCCGGCCTGCCGCTCGTGATCCACGCCCGGGACGCCGACGACCACAT